>JAFULX010000195.1 GCA_017483065.1 Clostridia bacterium
GCCCACCCAATCAACATACTCGTCACCTGGGTAGAAATCGGTATATTCCGTACCCCAGCTTGACACGAAATTCAAGCCGTAAACCATTGCAACATTGGGTGCTTTACTACGCATAATCTCGGCAACGGTACGGAATGCCTTCTTATAGTCCTCCGCAGACGGCTTAACCTGCCACTCGTTCACCTCGCCGCCGAAACGCAGGTATATAGGCACATTCGGGTATCTTGCAAGTATATCGGCAAATGCGGATACTGCTTGCGACGACATATTTATCATACCGATATCGGACGCACCGCCGTCAAGGTTGTAGGCAATCTCAACCGCCTTTTTCTCCTCCTCGGCTTTTTTCAGGAAATTCTCGTAAAAGAGGTTGAAATCGCCGCCGTGGGAGTGGTAAATCAAAATCATTGATTCATTTTCAAGCACGTCTCTGGTTGGCGAATCGAAGGTTATACCCGTTAGAACGCCAAGCTCATGCTCGTTTTTTGCACCGTAGTAAACCTGTGTATCGTATGACTTTTTATACAGATTAAGCTCTGTTCTGAACTGTCTTGACTTTGCCCTTGAAATCTTCACCGCATCGGTAAAGCCGAGTTCTTCGTTGGACGGGATTGCTCTTTCAAACCATACCGCCGCATTTTCGTAGTCGCCGAGCTTTTCGTAGGACTCTGCGATAGTGTAGGTTTTTGTAGCCATAACCTGTGTTGTGTCCGAATCAACGGGTGCAGAAGCGACCATATTATACTGCCTTGTCGCAGCGTCAATCATCCCTGCATAATCTCCTGATGCGGTTGCCGCATCGAGATGCTTCTGAATATCAAAGAACTCCTTTGTGAACGTATATGCACTGCAAAGCTGACCCGAGGTCATTGCAAGCACCAACGCCGATGATACCAATACCTTAATTCCCTTTTTCAATTTGATTTTTCTCCCTTCGTTGTCTTAATTATATGAGCGGGCAATATAAACCTCTTTATATATGTTGCTAAAGCTGTCTGCAGCGGTTTTTGCCTTGGAATAATCATCAAAAATGCCGAACACGGTCGGTCCCGAGCCGCTCATAACGCTACCGAGTGCACCGTTTTCTGCAAGCATTTCCTTGATACGGTATATTACGGGATTTTCCGTTGCGGTAACCGCCTCCATCACATTTGAAAGTCCCGACGCAATCGCCGAAACATTGCCTTTGCTAATCGCCTTTATCATTTTATCCGTGTCGGGGTGTGCCAAATTCTCGCACGAGTCAATTGCCTCGTAAATCTGTGCAGTCGATATTGAAACAGGCGGCTTCACAAGTACAAATGTGAGTTTCGGGAGCGGAGCAAGCTCGGTAAGCCTTTCGCCTATCCCCTCGGCAAGCTGTGTTCCGCCCATAATGCAGTACGGCACGTCAGCACCAAGCTTTGCACCCATTTGGCAAAGCTCGGCATCGGAAAAGCCTGTATTATACAGCCTGTCCAGTGCACAAAGCACCGCCGCAGCATTACCGCTGCCGCCTGCAAGACCTGCCGCAACGGGGATATTTTTGTGCAGAAGTATTTTCGCACCGCTTTGTATGCCCGCAGTCTGCAAAAAGAGCGACGCCGCCTGCCACGCAATATTTTTCTCATTTGACGGCAGATATTTCAGGTTTGTAGTGACAGATATGCCTGCCTCTGCCTTATCCACTATCACCAAATCGTAGAGCGATAGGGTCTGCATTATCATTTTTACCTCGTGATAACCGTTCGGCAGCCTTCCAAGCACGTCCAGCGTCAGATTAACCTTGGCGTACGACCTCGCAAGTGCCCTCTCGCCGTTTATAACCACATCATCATATAACCGCATATTTCCACCTCACAGTGCCGAGTGTGACTTTTCAACCACGACTTGCATTTCCTCTTCGCCAAGTCCCGAATCGGGTACATTCTTTTTGAGGTAGGCAAGATATTCGATATTGCCCTCAGGACCTTTTATCGGCGAATATGAAAGTCCCATTACACCGAAGCCAAGCTCACGGGCAATGCCGACAACCTTTTTTATAACCTCAAAATGAATTTCAGGCTCACGGACAACGCCTTTTTTGCCGACCTGTCCTTTGCCTGCCTCAAACTGCGGCTTAATCAGGGCAACCACCTCGCCGCCGTCCTTTAACAGGCTGTACGCAACGGGCAATACCAGCGACAGCGAAATGAAGGACACATCAATCGAGGCAAAGTCAAGCTCCTCCCCGATATCCTCGGGTTTTACGTAGCGTATATTGGTACGCTCCATATTAACCACACGCTCATCACTGCGGAGCTTCCACGCAAACTGACCGTAGCCGACATCAACCGCAAAGACCTTTTTTGCACCGTTTTGCAGCATACAATCGGTAAAACCGCCCGTTGATGCACCGATATCCATAGCAACTGCGTCGGTTAAATCAATAGGAAACTCCTTCATCGCCTTTTCGAGCTTTAAGCCCCCTCGGCTGACGTATTTCAGCGTTTCGCCCCTGATTTCGGGCTTTGCGGTTCTCAAAACCTGCTCGCCCGCCTTATCGCATTTTATATTATCTATATAAACCTGTCCTGCCATAATCAATGCCTTTGCACGCTCTCTGCTTTCACAAAGACCGCTTTCGTGCAAAAGCACGTCAAGGCGTACCTTATCGCTCATTTAATTTCTCCTTAATAAACAGCACAATTGAATCAGCGTCCATTCCAAAAAGCTTGTCAAGCTCTGCGACCGTACCGTGTGTAATCGGCTTGTCGGGGAATGCCTTCACCGCAAATTCGGGCATATCCTTTTGTTCGGATACCGCCTGCACTATTGCTGAACCGAAGCCGCCGTAGCAGACGCCGTCCTCGAGTGTAACCGCAAGCTTTTTGCCCTTTGCATTAGCTGTAATAAATTCCTTATCAAGCGGCTTTAACGTCGGCATCGCATAGACGCCTGTGCTTATTCCGTCCGCTTTCAGCTTTTCTGCCGCCAAAACGGCTGTTTTTATCATTCTTCCTGACGTGAAAACCGCAATGTCATCGCCCTCGGCTACGGTATAACCCTTGCCGAAAGAAAATGACGGTACTGGTATTTCGTTATTCTCCGCACCTCTCGGATATCTGATTGCGACAGGATCCTGATGGCGGTTTACCGCATAGTCCATCATTTCGGAAAGCTCGCTGTAACAGGACGGCGAGAGTATCGTCATATTCGGCATTGCATAAAGGAAGGAAATATCATACATTCCCTGATGCGTTTCGCCGTCCGCACCGACCACTCCTGCACGGTCAATCGGGAATACAACGTGCAGATTTTGCAGACAGACATCGTGAAGCACCTGATCATATGCTCTCTGCAAAAAGGATGAATAAAGCGGTACAACGGGCAGCATACCTGCCATTGCCATACCTGCCGACATCGTAACTGCGTGCTGTTCGGCAATTCCTACGTCAAAGTATCTTGTGCGGAATTTCTCACGAAATGTATCAAGTCCCGTTCCCACGGGCATTGCTCCTGTTACGGCAACAATCCTGTCATTTTTCTCAGCAAGCGAAACGAGCGTTTCTCCGAATGCCGCCGAAAAATCCTTCACACTGACCGAGCCGTTTGCCGAGATACCGTGAAAGTCCTCGGGGTGAGCCTCCGCCTCAGAATAACCCTTGCCCTTTTTAGTCAAAAGATGTATAAACACCGATTTTTTGCTCGCCTTTGCGTGTTCAAACGCCGCAAAAAGCTGTGGGAAATCGTGTCCGTCGATAGGTCCGTAATAGTCAAAGCCGAGGTCGTCAAAAATGGTGGTGGGCAGTACGGTAGAGCGAATCATACGCTTAATATTGCGTAGAAATTTCGCCATACCCACTCCGCCCTTGGGAAGTCCCTCAAGGAAATTCAGAACAACCTCCTTGGACTTGAAATACATCGGCTTTTGTCTTAATGCTCTCAAATATTTCGATATTGCACCAACATTTTTGGATATACTCATAGCATTGTCATTGAGTATATATATTACCTTGGATTTGCCCCTGCCTGCGTCGTTCATTGCCTCGTACATCATACCGCCCGTCAACGCACCGTCGCCGAAAACAGCGATTATATTATTCTTTCCGCCCAACAAATCCCTTGCCCTCGCCATACCGACTGCGGCGGAGGCAGAGGTTGAGCTGTGACCTGTATTGAAGCAGTCGTAGACGCTCTCCTCGGTTTTCGGGAAGCCGCTCATACCGCCGAATTTACGCAAAGAGGCAAATCCGTCACGTCTACCCGTTAAAAGCTTGTACACATAAGACTGATGTCCTACGTCCCATATTATTTTATCCTGCGGTGTATCAAATACCGCCAGAAGTGCTATTGTAATCTCGACCACACCCAAATTGGACGCAAGATGTCCGCCCGTTGCCGTTACGCTATCCACAAGAAACGTGCGTATTTCGGCGGCAAGCGTGCGAAGCTCGTCCACCGTCAGCTTTTTCAGCTCCTCGGGTGCGGTAATTCTGTCGAGATATTCAGGCATTCGCCCCATCCCCTTTATTATGCTTTACATATTCTCCATTGCAAGAATTGACGCCGTTACCTTTTCGAGCATTTCACGGTATTTTTCGCCCTTTGCCCGTTCCTCGTCAACAACCTTCTGCGGTGCTTTTGCAACAAAGCCCTGATTGGAGAGCTTGCCCTCAACACGCTTGATTTCAGCCTCCAAGTCCTTCTTTTCCTTATTAAGACGCTCCAGCTCCTTGTCCTTATCCACAAGCTCTGCAAGCGGCAGGAACAATTCTGCACCGTCAACTACGATATTTACCGCATTGGACGGAGCGTTTGCACGGTCGTCGGTTATTTCAACCTCACTTGCCGACGCAAGCTTTACAAAGAACGGCTCGCCTGTGGTGTAAACGTCGGTCTTATCTGTTACTATTATCAATTTTGCCTTCTTTGACGGCGGAACATTCATTTCGGCACGGCGGTTTCGGAGTGCACCGATTGCCGACATTATCATTTCCATATCCTTTTCCGCTTCGGGGAAATCGAGTGCGGGGTCATATTTCGGGAACTCGGAAATCATAATGCTCTCGCCCTCGTGCGGAAGATGCTGCCATATCTCCTCAGTGATAAAGGGCATAAACGGATGCAGAAGCTTCATTGTATTCGAAAGCACATAGGTAAGCACATACTGTGCCGACACAGCACCCTCGCTGCCCTTATCGAAAAGTCTGGGCTTAACAAGCTCAATATACCAGTCGCAGAAGCTGTCCCAAATAAAATCGTAAAGCTTTGAAACAGCCACACCAAGCTCGAATTTATCGAGATTTTCGGTAACCTCTTTTACAAGGCGGTTGTACTTGGATACAATCCACTTATCCTCAGCCTTCAAGTCATCGGGAAGCTTATTCTCGGTAATGTCAAGATTCATCAGCGTAAAGCGTGACGCATTCCATATCTTGTTCGCAAAGTTACGGCTCGCCTCAACACGCTCGATATAAAAACGCATATCGTTACCTGGTGCGTTACCTGTCGCAAGCGTAAAGCGGAGTGCGTCCGCACCGTATTGGTCGATAATTTCAAGCGGGTCGATACCGTTTCCGAGCGATTTGGACATCTTTCTGCCCTGCGAATCACGCACAAGTCCGTGAATGAACACATGCTCGAACGGAGCCTTGCCCGTATGCTCAAGAGCCGAGAAAATCATTCTCGAAACCCAGAAGAAGATGATGTCATAGCCTGTAACAAGCGTACTTGTCGGGTAGAAATAGTCCAAATCCTCCGTCTTTTCGGGCCAGCCGAGCGTAGAAAACGGCCAAAGTGCCGACGAGAACCACGTATCAAGAACGTCCTCGTCCTGCTTAACCTTGCCGCCGCAATGCGGACAGGTGGTAATATCCTCCTTGGATACGATTGTTTCACCGCAGTCCTGACAGTAGAACGCAGGTATTCTGTGTCCCCACCAGAGCTGACGTGAAATACACCAATCAAATACATTTTCCATCCAGTTCATATATGTTTTTGAGAAACGCTCGGGGACGAACTTTGTATCGCCGTTCTTAACCGCCTTTATTGCAGGCTCTGCCAAAGGCTTCATTTTAACAAACCACTGCTTTGAGATAATCGGCTCAACGGTAGTACCGCAGCGGTAGCACTGTCCGACATTGTGCGAATGCTCCTCTGTTTTTACCAGAAGTCCCATCTCCGCCAAATCGGCGAGCATTGCCTTACGGCACTCATAACGCTCCATACCTTCGTATTTGCCTGCATAGGAGTTCATTGTTGCGTCATCGTTCATAACCTTGATTTGTTCAAGATTATGACGCTGACCCACCTCAAAGTCGTTCGGGTCGTGTGCAGGCGTAATCTTAACACAGCCTGTACCAAATTCCTTATCAACATACTCGTCCGCAATAACAGGGATTTCCCTGTCGGTAAGCGGCAGAAGAAGTGTTTTCCCAATCAGATGTGTATATCTTTCGTCCTCGGGGTTAACCGCAACGGCGGTATCTCCGAAGAGTGTTTCGGGACGTGTGGTTGCGATAATCACAAACTCGTCGCTGCCTTTTACCTGATATTTGATATGCCAGAAATGTCCTGCCTGCTCTGCGTGCTCAACCTCCGCATCGGAAAGTGCGGTGATACAATGGGGACACCAGTTAATAATTCTCGAGCCCTGATATATAAGTCCCTTGTTGTAAAGGTTTACAAACACCTCACGGACAGCCTTCGAGCAGCCCTCGTCCATAGTAAAGCGTTCTCTGTCCCAGTCGCAGGACGAGCCTATTTTCTTGAGCTGGTTTATAATTCTGTCGCCGTAGAGCTTTTTCCAGTCCCATACACGCTCTAAAAACTTTTCTCTGCCGAGGTCATAACGGGTTTTGCCCTCCTTGACACGCAACTCCTCCTCAACCTTAATCTGAGTAGCAATACCTGCGTGGTCTGTTCCGGGTACCCAAAGAGCACAATAGCCCTGCATTCTCTTATAGCGAATGAGAATATCCTGCAAGGTTTCGTCGAGAGCGTGTCCCATATGAAGCTGTCCCGTAACATTCGGGGGCGGTATAACTATCGTGTACGGCTTTTTGTCGGGTGATGGTACTGCGTGAAAATATCCCTTTTCGCACCATTCTTTATAAAGCCTGTCCTCAACACCCGACGGGTCGTAGGTTTTTGCAATGTTTTTGCTGTCCTCCATATATAGTCAATTCCTTTCAATCTATATTATTTCATTATATATTATCCCACCAAAACTGTGATTTGTCAAGTAGCTTTAAGGCATAATAATCGCACAATCCGAATATGATAAGAAAAAGGATAAACTCGAAGGGATGGTAATGATATGGAATTTTCTGACAGCAACAACCGTGCCGAGCTGGTGGGGGTTATGGAAACTGCCCCGACCTTCAGCCACGAAATATACGGTGAAGCGTTTTATCTGTTTATATTGGACGTTCCGAGACTTTCGGGAGTGAGCGACCACATCAGGATAATTGCGTCCGAACGTCTTTTGCTCGGCTGTGATATCGCAGAGGGCGACTCTGTCTGCGTCATCGGGCAGTTCCGCTCCTACAATGCCTCGGAAAACGGAGTAAACCGCCTTATTTTAAGCGTATTTGCACGGGATATCCTCCCTGCCGATGAGGCAGCAACGCAAAACCCGAACTCACTTTACTTAAACGGCTTTATCTGCAAGGAGCCTGTTTACCGCCAGACGCCGTTCGGACGTGAAATCTGCGACCTTCTTCTTGCGGTAAACCGCACCTACAACAAATCGGATTATATACCCATTATAACTTGGGGCAGAAATGCACGCTTCTGCCGACACCTCGGCGTGGGTGCAAACCTTAAAATCTGGGGAAGAATACAGTCACGCATTTACCAGAAGCGTCTGCCAGACGAGGAATATGTGGAAAAAACCGCCTATGAGGTGTCTGTTTCAAGAATGGAAATGTAGGATTTTTCGGTATTTTGTGTAAAAATACCTCGGATAAAGGGTGTAAAATACCACATATAGGTAATTTCTTTGTGCAAATGTTACAATATTTCTACAAATTCAAAACAATTATTGAATAAAGCGGTTATTTGTGCTATGATTAGGCTATGAAATAACTTGTGTTTGGAGGAGTGGAAATGAAGAAATTATTTAAAGGCTTTGTTGCAGGTGCAGCAGCACTTTCGGTTGCCGCTACTGCAATGGGTGCAACCTTTTCCGATGTTGAAGGAACAGCATATGAATGGGCGCAGTCCTATATAGAGGATATGGCTGAAAAGGGACTTATCAGCGGTTACGAGGACGGTACCTTTAAACCCGAAAAGACAGTTTCCAAGATAGAGGCAATTTCGCTGTTTGCACGTGCAATGGGCTCAAGAAGCGAGCTTAATGCCGCAGTTGTGGAACACGCACTTGCAGAGTACGGAGAGCTGATTGATACATACTCTCTCAATTTCGGCGAAGAGGATGTTGCATTTATGCTCTACCGTGGTGCATTGACAGAGGCGGAGGCTACCGCATATCTTTCGGGCGATACAAAGAACGAGCCGATGCTCCGTTACGAGGCGGCTACAATCATCACAAAGGCTATGGGCGGCGAGGCAGAGGCTAAGAGAAATCTCGTGCTCGACCTCGAATATACCGATGTTTCGGACATTCCGTCAGCAGCAAAGAAATATGTATATTATGTAAGCGAAAAGAGCATAATGAGCGGTATGGGCGACGGCACCTTCTCACCGAACACCTCCGTTCTGAGGTCACAGATTGCCGTTATGCTTTCAAAGACGGTTGAGGCAATGGACATTACCTTCAGCGAGGTAACTTTGACCGCTGTTGATACCGAGGCTCTTTCTCTTAGCGTTACAGACCCCGACGGCGAAGCATATGAGCTTGGCTACACAGAGGACACCTCCTTCTACCTTGAGGGTGAAGAGGTGCAGGCAAAGAATATCCCCGCAGGCGTTAATGCGGTTATTACCTTAAACGCAGACGGCGTACTGTATGTTGACGTTGAGTCGGCTGTTCCCGATGAAACTATCACTGCAATCTTCAACAGCTATCAGAACAAAAACGGTGTTCTTTCCATCGTTGCAACCGCTCCCAACTCAAGCGAAAGCACAACCTATGAGTGCGTAAGCGGTATTTCCGACATCACCAAGAACGGTGAAAAGTCCTCCGTTATTAACCTCTCGGTAGGCGATTATCTTGAAATAAAGACCTCTAAGGGCAAGGTTGTAAGCATTTCTGCAATCGACAAGACTACCACCATCAAGGCGGCTACAATCGAGGCAATCAGCTATGACGGTTCAAACCCCACCATCACAATCAGCCACAGCAACGAGGAATATGACGGTCTGGAGCTTCAGGTATCAGGCTCGGTAAGCGTTATGAAGGACGGTGCTTCGGTTAATATGACCGAGGTTTACCGTGGCGACAAGGTCACTCTCACACTCGAATACGGCGTTGTTGAACACGTTGTTGCAAATTCCTTGAAGCTGACCTCCGAGGGTACAATCCGTTCAATCAACATCTCCGCTAATCCGACCATTACCGTACTGGTAAAGGGCGAGGAGGTTGTGTATGATGTAACAAACAACATCAAAATTACTGTAAACGGCGAGGACGCAACACTCTATGATTTCAGAGTAGGCGACAAGGTTACTCTTACCACCGAGAGCAATGCCGTTACCAAGATTGAAAGCGTAACCACACAGGCAACCGAGGGCAACCTCAGCGGTACTGTTATTTCGGTTAACTCGTCCTATCAGTTCATTAAGCTCCTTGTTACCGACTCAACAGGCAACACCTACGAGGAAAACGTTTATTGCAAGGACACCAAGACAACCTTTATCACAGCAGCAGGCAGCACAAAGCAGCTGCGTGACATCACCGCAGGTAACGTACTTTCCGTTTACGGTACATACTCAAACGGTGCTTTTGAAGCTACCTCGGTAATCATCGTTAAATAACTCATAAAGGAACATTAAGGGGGTCGCCGAAAACGACCCTCTTGTTTGTTTAAAGCTGAAAGGAATTTACAAATGAAGCATAAGTATTCAACCTGGCTCCTTGCTTTTTTATTCGTAGCAGGCGTTATTGTAATTTATAAGACGGTGGATAATTTCACTTTCATATTCGATTATATCGGCAAGATTGCAAGTGCGTTAAGTCCGTTTATAACAGGCTTTGTGATTGCGTATCTTCTGAACCTGCCCATAAAACGCTTTCAGGAGCTTGTACAGAAGGCAAAGCCGACATTCTTCAAAAAACACTCCAAAGGCATAGCAATTGCGGTAATATATCTTCTTGCACTGCTTGCAATCATAGTTGTCATCAGGCTTATCGCACCCGCAATCTACAACAATCTGTACGATTTATATATAAACAGGAACGTGTATCTTAATCTTATGGTACAAAAGCTTGCGGATATAGAGCAGCAGTTGGGAGTTGAGATATTTGACAAACAGAAGGCTCTTTCCTCTCTGCAAAACTATTTCAAAAATATCCGTCTTTCCGAGTTCGGCAAGTATGCGTTGGGTGTTGTCAATATGACCTCGGGTGTCATCGGCTCCTTTATCGCTGTCATTATCTCAGTTTATATGCTTGCGGACAAGCAGGTTATTTCAGCAAGCGTAAAGCGTGCACTGAACGCATTTCTCCCGAGCGATAAGGTCAGCGGTTTTATAGAGCTTTGCGCAAGGATTAACTTTATCTTTTCAAAATATATTCTGTCCCTGCTGTTTGACGCATTGGCAGTCGGTGTTATAAGTACGATTATAATGAGCCTTCTGCGTGTAAAATACGCAATGGTACTCGGACTTATGATGGGTGTGTTCAATCTTATCCCCTATTTCGGTGCAATCGTTGCCGTCGCCGTTTCGGTTATCATCACTCTGCTCACAGGCGGCTGGTTTCAGGCACTCTGGGTAGGAATTGCACTTATTCTGTTCCAGCAGATTGACAGCAACTTTATCGGACCGAGGATTATGGGCAATATGTTAGAAGCACGTCCTTTGCTTATAATTTTTGCAGTAACGCTCGGCGGCGGTCTGTTCGGTCTTTCGGGTATGATACTGTCTGTACCGATTGTTATGGTAATCAAAATGCTCCTTTCGGAGCTTATCGCATCACAAGAGGCGAAAAAGGGTGTAAAAAATGAGTAAAAAAACAGCTATTATCGGCGGCGGTGCGGCAGGACTTTCTGCTGCGTGTGCCATCAAATCAACCCACACCGTCATATACGAACGCAACGAGCGTGTGGGCAAAAAGCTCCTTGTAACGGGTAACGGCAGATGCAATCTGCTTAATACCGAGCTTTCACCGAGCCGCTTTAAGTCGACTGATATGAATGAAATGTCGGAAATTTTAGGCAATAATCCGACACAGGAAATAACAGCTTTTTTTGAAAAGCTCGGACTTTTGATGCGTAGCGAGAGCGAGGGCAGGGTTTATCCGCTGTGCAATCAGGCAACAGCCGTTTTGGACGTGTTAAGGCTACGTGCAGCGGAAAACGGTGCAGAGTTCAGGTGCGGCTTTTGCGTTAAAGAGATACGCAGGAAGGGCGGCGGCTTTGAGATAATTTCGGACACGGGTGTGCGTGAATATGCCGACAGGGTAGTTCTTGCCTGCGGCGGTATGGCGTCACCGAAAACAGGCTCGGACGGTTTGGGATACACCTTGGCAAAATCGTTCGGGCATACTGTAACACCGTTATCCCCCGCACTTTCGGCACTGAAATCGGACACAGCCTTTACCGCACCGCTAAAAGGTGTGCGTGCAAGGGTTAAAATCACACTTGACGGCACGGACAGGCAGGAGTCGGGCGAAATTCAGTTCACCGACTACGGAATAAGCGGAATTGCCGCAATGCAGCTTTCACGGCACCTTACGGGCAAGGACAGCGTCACCATTGATTTTGCCGAGGAATACAGTGAGGACTATATTTTCTCTCTGCTCAAAAATTCACGAAAAAAAGACCGTCCGATGTACGAGCTTCCCTTGGGAATACTCCAACGCCGAGTGGGCGAGCAGATAATAAAACGAGCTTTGAAAATCGGACTAAACGCACCGTCAGAAAGTGCTACCAACGCTGATTTGAAAAAGCTCGCAGGGGCAATCAAGGGCTTAAAGCTACCTGTTTACGGTACACTTTCGTGGGATAATGCACAGGTAACCTCGGGCGGCATACCGCTTTCGGAGATTAACCCCGATACAATGGAGTCACGTCTTGCAAAGGGAGTTTACATAACAGGCGAAATGCTCGACTGTGACGGTGAGTGCGGCGGCTTTAACCTTAGCTGGGCTTGGATTACGGCTCTGCGTGCCGCAAATTCCATAAACGAGGTAACAGCAGATGATTAGAATTGTAAACTTACACTGTGAGCTTTCGGACGGAGAGGCAGAAATTGAAAAAAATCTCCGAAAGCTCCTGAAAACTGATAAAATCAACTCCTTCAGAATTGCAAGACGTTCAATTGACGCACGCAAGAAAAATGATGTTCACTATGTTCTGACTGTGGACGCAAGTGTTTCGAGCGAGGAGTATATTTAAAAGAGGAATATTCCCAACATAACCGCACATACCGAGCAAAAATACCGTTTCCCCGACTGCACACCGCACGGCAAGCGTCCGCTTATAGTCGGCTCGGGACCTGCGGGACTTTTCTGTGCTTTGTTTTTGTCGAGGAAAGGGTTTCGTCCCATTTTAATCGAACGTGGTGCAGATGTTGACGCACGGGCAAAAGCGGTGGAGCATTACTGGTCGGGCGGCGAGCTTGACGAGCGGACGAACGTACAGTTCGGCGAGGGCGGTGCAGGTACTTTTTCCGATGGAAAGCTCAACACAGGCACAAAGGATATCCGTATCCGTGCGGTCTTGGAGGAGTTTGTACGTTTCGGTGCAAAGGAGGATATCCTCGTCAATGCAAAGCCGCATATCGGCACAGATTTGCTCCGCTCAATTGTGAAAAATATCCGCAGTGAAATTATTGCAAAAGGCGGTGAGGTGCGGTTTCTTACACAGCTTGTCGATATAAATACCGAAAACGGTGCTGTAAAATCGGCTGTTGTAAGCTCGGACGGTGCAAGATACGAAATCGACACCGACAAAATTGTGCTTGCAATCGGACACAGTGCAAGGGACACCTTCGGAATGCTAAAATCAAAGGGTGTGAAGATGGAGCAGAAGGCATTTTCAATCGGTGCAAGAATTGAGCATACGCAAGAGTTCATATCAAATGCAATGTACGGCGAAGCGGCAAAAATACTGCCACCTGCCGATTATAAGCTTGCGGTACATCTTGAAAACGGCAGAGGCTTTTACACCTTTTGTATGTGTCCGGGCGGCTACGTTGTAGCGGCAGCGTCGGAGCGTGGTACGATTGTAACCAACGGAATGAGCTATTCCGACCGAGGCGGCAAGAATGCCAACAGTGCAGTTTTAGTCGGCGTTACACCCTCCGATTACGGCTCGGACGACCCATTGGCAGGAATGTATCTGCAACAGGAAATCGAAAAACGTGCCTTTGAAATCGGCGGCGGAAAAGCTCCCTGCCAGACGGTGGGAAGCTTTCTTGATAAAACCCGAAAAAATGAGCCGACAACCGTTTTTCCTACTTATAAAAATGAAGCTTGCTTTACCGAAATAGGCGGTATTTTCCCCGATTTTATATACAAGTCGATGAAAAGCGGACTTTTGCTTATGAACAAAAAGCTGTCGGGATTTGCGGCAAACGACGCTGTTTTAACCGCACCCGAAACGAGAAGCTCATCACCCGTCAGGCTTGTCCGCAGTGAAAATTCCGAGCTTTCGATACACGGACTTTACACCGCAGGCGAGGGCGGGGGTCACGCAGGCGGAATTACATCAGCAGCCGTTGACGGCATCAAAGCAGCGGAAGCAATAGCGAGAAAGGGATAAAAAAATGATAATCAGAAAAGCTACAAAAGAAGATTTAGACGGTGTAAATTCACTTTTATATCAGGTGCAGGCGATACACGCAGCAGGCAGACCCGACCTTTTCAAAAAGGGTGCAAAAAAATACACCGATGAGGAAATTATCGCTCTAATGAACGATGAAAAAACGCCGATTTTCATATATGTTGACGGCGGTAAGGTGCTGGGTTATTCCTTCTGCAGCCTGCAGCAGCATTTAAACAGCAATTCGCTGACCGACATTAAAACGCTGTACATAGACGACCTGTGCGTTGACGAGAACGCCCGTGGACAGCATATAGGCAAGGCACTTTATGATTTTACAGTTAATTTTGCAAGAGAGCAGGGCTGTTATAATCTGACGCTCAACGTCTGGTCGCTCAACGAAAGTGCACAGAAATTCTATGACCGCCTCGGTATGAAGCCGCAGAAGGTCGGAATGGAACAGATTTTATAATAAGCAAAAAACAATGAAAAAATATTTATATTACGCTTGAAATAACTCGAAAAAAGTAGTATAATAAATCTATTAAGTATTTAAAGAGGGGCAAGCGAGCAATGAACACAAAAATTGGATTTGACAACGATAAATATCAGCGAATGCAGTCGCACTGTATCCGTGAGCGTGTACTGAAATTTGGAGACAAGCTGTATTTAGAGCTTGGCGGAAAGCTTTTCGACGATTATCACGCCTCCCGTGTTCTGCCCGGCTTTGAGCCTGATACCAAGATTAAAATGCTTATGCAGCTTGCGGACAAGCTGGAGATTGTAATTGCAATCTGTGCAGGCGATATTGTAAAGAATAAGGTACGCAGCGACCACAATCTGACCTATGACCTTGACACCATACGTCTGATAGACGCTTTCCGTGGACTCGGTCTTTTGGTGGGCAGCGTTGTTATCACGCAGTACAGCGGTCAGGAGGCGGCGGACGTATTCAAAAAGCGTCTTGAAAATCTCGGTATTCCCGTATTTCTGCACTACCCCATTCCCGGCTATCCGTCAAATGTCGAATATATTGTAAGTGACGAGGGCTTCGGCAAAAATGATTATATCGAAACCACACGTCCGATTGTTGTGGTAACAGCTCCAGGCCCTGGAAGCGGCAAGATGGCAACCTGCCTTTCACAGCTCTATCACGAGAACAAGCGTGGTGTGAAAGCGGGATATGCAAAATTTGAAACCTTCCCCGTTTGGAATCTGCCCTTAAAGCACGATGTAAACCTTGCCTACGAGGCGGCTACGGTGGATTTGAACGACGTTAATATGATTGACCCGTTCCACCTTGAGGCATACGGCGAAACTACCGTAAATTATAACCGTGACATTGAGGTTTTCCCCGTTCTCAATGCGATTTTTGAGAAAATTTTGGGCGAAAGTCCGTACAAATCGCCCACCGATATGGGTGTTAATATGGCAGGCAACTGCATTATTGACGACGAGGTTGTAAGAAAGGCGTCAAAGGACGAGATTATCAGACGTTATTATCAGGTTTTGAAGGATAAGACCAACGGAAAATGCGACGATGACGCTGTATATAAAATGGAGCTGATTATGAAGCAGGCAGAGGTCAGCTGCGGTCAGCGTGAGGTGGTAAAGGCTGCACTTGACAGGGCGGAGGCTACCAATGATGCGGCTTGTGCGATACAGCTGCCCGACGGCAGAATTGTAAGTGGCAAAACCTCGGCACTTTTAGGTGCTTCGAGTGCCGCACTTCTTAATGCACTCAAGGAGCTGACAGGACTTGCGGACGAAATTCATCTTATCTCGCCCGACGTTATCGAGCCGCTGCAGAGTCTTAAAACCGACCATTTCGGCAGCAAAAATCCAAGATTGCATATGGACGAAACGCTGATTGCACTTTCAATCTGTGCCGCAAATGACGAGGTGGCGAAGAAGGCACTCGGCGGACTTGGCGGCTTAAAGGGTGCGGAGGCACATTCTTCTGTGCTGCTGTCGCAGGTGGACGAGAACGTGTTTAAAAAGCTCGGAATAAACCTGACGTGTGAGCCTGTATATAAGTAAATTTAAGGGTGTGCGGTAGCTTTTACCTGCACACCTTTTGTTTAAAAGGATAAATTTTTGTTAAAACTATATACCTTATTGAAAATTTGTGTTATACTTTAGTTAAGATAAGGGAACGGAGAATTTTTATGCCGACAGATACCATCAGCGAGAAAAAAGAACGTGTGCTTTTGGCAGGCGTGCATACGGGCAGGGCGGACAGCCTTTTTGATACAACCGACGAGTCTATGGCGGAGCTTGCCGAGCTTGTGAAAACGGCAGGCGGCGAGGTTGTAGCAGAGGTTGTACAGAATAAAGCAGATTTGGA
>JAFULX010000196.1 GCA_017483065.1 Clostridia bacterium
ATTGAAACGAAAATCAGATGTACTCTAAATTGTAGGGTGCGGCGAAACCGCCGCACCCTACAATAATGCCGAGTAGTTATTTTCTATCGTTTATACATAATTTTTCCTTATTATTTATAAGGTGTTATTTCATCTGTTAAACCGAGAATATAATCAATAGAAACATTATATATTTTAGCTAACATAATCACCAATTCACACGGAAGATCCCTAAGTCCGCTTTCATATCGATAGTATTGCGGTTGTGTGGTATAAAGCAAATTAGCTATTTCCTTTTGAGTATAATTATTATCTTCACGCAAATCTCTTAATCTTTTATAATAAGCCAATTTTAAAATCTCCTAAAAATATCTATTTGGATATATTGACATATTAACATTAGTGTGCTATAATATTGAAAAATATATCCATATGGATATAATGTAGGAGGTAAAAGAAAATGAAAAAAAGATTACAAGGAATGATTGCAGGTGTGTTGATTGGTGCAATGCTTACAAGCGGAGTGGTGTTTGCAAAGCAAATCAGCGAAACAGCGGAGTTGTATTACAACAACATCAAGCTCTACATCGACGGCGGAGAAATTGTACCCAAAGATGCAAACGGAAATGTAGTTGAACCCTTCACAATGAACGGTACTACATATTTGCCTGTCAGAGCTGTTTCAAATGCTTTCGGAAAAGATGTTGAGTGGGACGGGGCTACACAGAGTATCTATATCGGGAAGAAAGACCAGACAAAACCTGATAATTATTTGGACAGAATACAGTATAATGACTTTCGTGAAGCAGGTGAGGGCGATGACTTTGCAATTATAAATGGAACAATAACAGATTATAATAAAAATATATACACAAATGGGTTGCTGTTTTTTGTAGACTGGCACAGGGAATTAAAAGATGATATTGACCAAAGCGATATATTGGTTGCATATCCGTTAAATAGTCAATATAATAATTTAAAAGGAAAAATTGTAATACCAAAAGAATATAATATAAGTACGTGGGGGCAGCGTTCGTGTAATTCTGCCAGCAATGATGTGTTTTTTTATGGAGATGGCAATTTGCTATATAAAGCTACAGGGGTAACATCATCAATGCCATTTAATTTAGACATAGATGTCAAAGGAGTAAACCAATTAACCGTTAAAATCAAATGTGCTAACAACTCATCTACACATATTGCTTTAACTGATTTAGCTTTATACAAATAAGACCTTATAATCGATTCGTCGGAAACCGCCGAACACTACAAAAACGCTGAACGAAATCATTCGTTCAGCGTTTTTATATCAGTTACAGGTAAATTTCAGCTTACCCTTCTCAGCACCGACGGTAATCTCTGTTCCGTCTTTGATTTTGCCGTCGAGTGAAAGCTTGGTCAGCTCGTCCTCAACAAGCTTTTGTATCGCTCTCTTCAAGGGTCTTGCACCGTATTTCACGTCATAGCCCTCTTCAAGAATAATCTCCTTTGCCGCAGCAGTGAGCGTGATTTTCGCACCTCTTTGCTCAAGGCGGTCAACAATATCACGGAGCATAAGGTCGATAATTCTTCTAAGCTCGTCTTTTGTAAGCGGCTTGAAGGTTACGATATCATCAATTCTGTTCAGAAATTCAGGCTTGAAAAATTCCTTCAGGCTCTTATCGACATTATCGCTCATCTTTACCTCGTCACTCGAATTAAAGCCGAGAGCACCCGACTTGAACTCGCCGCCTGCGTTGGTGGTCATAATGATGATAGTATTTTCAAAATTCACAATCTTGCCGTGGCTGTCGGCAACTCTGCCGTCGTCAAGGATTTGCAGGAAGATATTGAACACCTCGGGGTGTGCCTTTTCTATCTCGTCGAGCAAAATCACCGAATACGGCTTTCTGCGTACCTTCTCGGTAAGCTGTCCCGCATCGTCATAGCCGACATATCCGGGCGGTGAGCCGATAAGCTTTGACGCCGAGTGCTTTTCCATATATTCCGACATATCAAGGCGGATAAGCGCCTCCTCGTTATCGAACATCACCTCGGCAATCGTCTTTACAAGCTCGGTTTTACCAACACCCGTCGAGCCTGCAAAAATGAAGGACACAGGTCTTTTTCGGCGTGAAATATCCGCTCTGCCTCTGCGGATTGCCCTCGAAACGGCAGAAACCGCCTCGTCCTGTCCGATAACACGTCGGTGAATAAGCTCCTCGAGATTTTTCAGCTTTTCCGTTTCGTCCAGAGTCAGCTTATGCACGGGAATTTTCGTCCAGCTCTCGATTACCGCCGCAACATCATCGTGCGTAATCACAGCGTCCGCCGCAAGACGGTTTTTTTCTTCAAGCTCTCTTTCGAGCGTCATTCTCTCGCCCTTCAGCTCTGCCGCTTTCTGATAGTCCTCGTTCTCGGTCGCCTCCTGCTCCTCGGCAGGAATTTGACGCAAACGGTCGGATATGATTTTTGCATCGTAAAGTGCAATATTTTTGAGATTTACACGGCTGCCCGCCTCGTCAATCACGTCAATCGCCTTGTCGGGCAGAAAACGGTCGGTAATATATCTCTCGCTCATCAAGCAAGCTTCCTCTATAATATCATCGGTAATCGTTACCTTATGGTAATCCTCGTAATAGTCCCTTATACCCTTTAAAATCTCGATACTCTCCGCAACGCTCGGCTCGTCAACGATTACAGGCTGGAAACGGCGTTCAAGTGCCGAATCCTTCTCGATATGCTTTCTGTACTCCGAAAGGGTAGTCGCACCGATAATCTGAATTTCACCACGTGCCAGTGCAGGCTTTAAGATATTCGCCGCACTCATTGCACCCTCTGCGTCACCTGCGGCAACTATATTATGGATTTCGTCAATAACAAGTACGACATTACCTGCCTCCTCCGATTCGGTCAGCAGGTTTTTGAGCCTTGCCTCGAACTGACCACGAAACTGCGTACCTGCGACAAGTGCCGCAAAGTCAATCAGATAAAGCTGACATCCGAAAAGCTTGGGCGGTACTCTCTTTTCAAAAATTCTGCACGCAAGTCCCTCGGCAATCGCCGTTTTACCTACGCCTGGCTCACCGAGAATTACGGGGTTATTCTTGGAACGGCGGTTTAAAATCTGGATTACCCTGTCAATCTCCTCGTTACGGTTTATAACACGGTCAACCTTACCTGCCGCCGCCTTTGCCGTCAGATTAACACCGTAGGTATCAAGCATTGACTTTTTATTCGGCATATTCGGCTTTTTACGTTTTTTCTTATCCTCCGTCTTGCCATCAGACGGCATTTCCTGCGGTTTATCTTTATTGAAAAGGTTCGACAAAAAGGACATCGGAGCTGTTGCCGCACCGCCCTCGTCAAAGCCGCCGTTTGACAGGCTTTGCATCATTTCCTCCATACCGCCGTCGGTAAGACCGCTCATATTCTCCGCAAAATCAACCATCTGGGAATTGAGCATATCAATATCATCATCGCTGATTCCCATCTGCTCAATCATATTATTCAGCGGTGCAATACCCATCTGCTTTGCACACGCAAGGCAAAGTCCCTCGTTGGTGGTCTTGTCGCCCTCAATCTTTGATATATAAATCACTGCGGGATTTTTTCCGCATCGTGAACACATCTGCATATCTATTTCAATTACTCCCTTCACACATTTCGTTAATGCTTCCTATATTCTATCACATTTATCCAAATCTGAAAAGCTTTTTTTATTTTATTTACAATCTTTTAATTTTCGCCGTCGAATTTTACATTATATCCAACAAATAGGCTTGTTGTTTTGTGCAATATGCTCAAATTTAATAATTTTGTAATATCTTTACCTTGAATTATTACAATTTTTATGCTATAATAGTCGGGTGGTTAATAAATTTGTAATAATTGGAAAATTATTACATATCATAACTATCGGACAGGGTTTTGTCCGAAATATATCAGGAGAAATAATTCAGTAATGCGAAATAAGATTTCAGCCCTTATCGGAGTTATGGCTATTTGCACCGCAATGCTGCCGACCGATGCTCTGGGTTATTGGGCCAACGGCTATGAGGTGTTGGTCAACGGAAACAGTATAGGAATAGTGGAAAACGAGCTTGAGGTAAGCTCTATGCTCGCAATAGTAAATCATCAGCTGACCTCTGCGTATGACGAGGAGGCGGCTGTCAACCCCGACATTCAGCTCCGTGCAAAGCTCGTTACGAGCGAGAAGCTGCTCGATAAGCAGACATTGCACGACGAAATTGCCTCTTGCTCTGATAAGATGACCGAGGCGACAAGAATTACAATCGACGGTGCGGAGAGCATCTGTGTAGCCGACAGTAACGCCGTCACAGAAAGCGTACAGCTTGTGACCGAGGCACTTGGCATTGAAGACGGACAATCCGACGTTGTCGAGCTTGTAGGCTATTATGACCAGCTTGCACCTGAGGTTTCTGTTTTAAGTGCCGAGGAGGCGGCAGACTACCTTATAAATGAAAAGCTTCTCACCGTTTATACGTCTGTTACCGATGTGACGGAGGAAAGCTATATCCCGACCCCCGAGGAATATACCGACGAAACTCTCTACGAGGGTGTCAAGGTTACAACCGACAAGGGCGTTGCAGGCAGTACAACGGTAACAACTGTAAGCAGCTATGTAAACGGCGAGCTTACCAATACCACAGTAAGCAGCGAGATTACAGACTACGGCACACCCGCAAAGGTTGCTGTCGGAACAAAGCCCCGTCCCGCAGGCGTAGGCTCGGGTACATTTATGACACCGACAAACGGCAGACTTTCTTCCCCGTTCGGTATGCGTTGGGGCAGAATGCACAACGGAATTGACCTTGCAGCGTCGGTAGGAACACCGATTTATGCCGCAGATGAAGGCACGGTAATTTGCTCGGAATACAAAGGCTCGTTCGGAAACCTCGTACAAATCGACCACGGAAACGGCTATACCACATATTACGCACATAATTCCGAAAACCTTGTGTCGGTGGGACAGACGGTTGCTAAAGGTGATTTGATTGCGAAAATCGGCTCAACGGGACGGTCAACAGGACCGCATCTGCATTTTGAAATCAGATACGACGACGTACCGCAAGACCCGATGAATTATCTGAAATAAATATTAAGAGGTGCTTAGCAAAGCACCTCTTTTTGATTATTCTTTGGTTTTCTTTTTTTCATATATAAACGGCATCAGCTTGTCGGAAAGTGTAAAATTCTTTACACCTGCGATATAACCTATGGTTGAGGCTACAAGCGGAACAAGCATAATGATAAGATGTGCCTGCCACGGTACAACACCCTGCGTAATTTTAACAAATCCCGAATACATAAAGGTATTTATTACATAAAGCACATTATAGATTATACCCGTCGCCGTCACCATTGCACCGTCTATTGTGAGTGACCTCCACGCAAACAGATATGCCGCCCACAGCACAACATTGAACACAAGAATACCCACCGACAGCACCGCACCCTTGAAAAGATAAACCGAGGTAGGTGTAAACGGCTTTTTATCACGCTCGGCACATTCCCATGCCTTTGAATAAATCGCCGAAAAGTATATCAAAGTGAACACAGCGGAGAATATCGTATAGCCAATCGGCTTATCTATCAGCCACGTCATAAACATAAAGCCCATAACCGTTCCGATTACCACCGTATATATGTGCGTCATAAGCACGTCTGTAATTTGTTTGAACATTCCTTCTTGAAAAATTTTCATATTAAACTCCATTCTGCCGCTCCGTAAGCGGCACAAACCATAACTGTTAAAGAAGCCACACACTCAGATTTTTCTTTGGTGCAGGCTCGTTCTTTTCCTCCACAGCCGCAGGCTTTTGTACAACTGCCTTCTTTTTCTCGGCAGCAGGCGTATGTACTCCGAATAGCGGCAGCACCGCACGGGCGGTCACACCGCAGGAGAAAATCATCTTGAAGCTCTCACTCTGACGGTCGGCCTCTGCCAAATCGTCCAAAGTACAGTCGGCAACAATTCTAAGATACTCCTCCATCTCTTCACGGGTAAGCTGACTATAATCGTCAAGATGCAGTGCCTTAGGCTTCATAGACGACGTCTTATCGCCTATCAGCTGTGCAAGCCTTTTCGTATCGCACAACACCGCCTCGCCTAAATACTCCGCAAGGCTTGATGTTTCCTTACCTGCAAAGCGTCTGCCGACAGCGTTTAAAAACGCAACAGCGTCCGCAATATCGTCTCTGCTTTCCAGCGGCACGCTCTTGTATCGGTCATAAAACAGCTTGCCGTCGATGGAATGTGTTCTGTTATAATACCGTGCATAGCTCGTACAAAGCGGTTTTACCGCCAGAGAAAGCTCCGCACCGCCTTCATCAATTATAAGATGTACTCTGTTCGGCAGCAGCAAAAATGCCAGAAGCCGCACCTCATCGGCAAAATATTCCGCCAGCCTTGCACGAAACTCAACATAATCCGAGCTATCCGAAAACAGACCTTCAACGCCCCTCAAAAGCACGTGATACACACCGCTTGCACTCTTTTGCCTTCCCGCTCTTGCCAACTGCCGCACCCCCTGTATAAATTTCAATCTTTTTGTATAATATCACATTTTGTCGCAATTTGCAATAGGGACATAAAATTTAATTTATAAAAAGCGAATTTTCGCATATATGACGGAAAAGGCAAATAGTCATAGTTTACGGACAATTGCTAACAGAAAGGCGGAGAGCTGTATGAACTATTCCACTAAGGAGCTGTCAAATCTCGAAAAAGAGCTTAAAACCGATTTTAATAAGGGACTTCCCGAAAATACTCCCGCACGCAGTAAAAATGTAATCTCTGCGAAAAAACGCAGTGGCTTTGTAAAGCAGCTATTGGCACAGATGTCGGATTTTATGACGGTGGTGCTTCTGGCGGCGGCTGCGGCGTCATATTTTTCAACGCATATGCGTGGCGAAACGGATATATTCGAGCCGCTTTTAATAGTCGCAATCGTACTTCTGAACGCACTTCTCGGTGTATTTCAGCAGCGGCGTGCCGAGCGTGCAATCGAGGCACTCAAGAAGCTGTCCGACCCGAAGGTCAGCGTTTTACGGGGCGGTAAGTGGTCGAAAATCCCTGCCGCAAATCTGACGGTCGGCGACATAGTAAGCGTAAAATCGGGCGACAGAATTTCCGCAGATATGCGTATAATCGAGGGGGTATCACTCGAGGCGGACGAATCCTCGCTGACGGGCGAATCTCTCCCCGTACAAAAGGAGGAGTGCACTCTTTCCGAGGAGTTATCTGCGGCAGAGCAGAAAAATATGCTCTTTTCGGCGACCTCTGTTACTGCAGGACACGCTAAATGCGTGGTGTGTGCCATTGGAATGGATACCGAAATGGGCAAAATCGCAGGGTTTATTATGAACGAAGAAACAGAGGAAACACCCCTGCAAAAAAAGCTCTCCGACCTTGGAAAAACACTCGGCATAGCGGCACTTACCATATGCGGTGCAATTTTTCTGATTGGTATATTGAAGCACCTCGAGCCGCTCGATATGTTCATAACCGCCGTAAGCCTTGCCGTTGCTGCAATTCCCGAGGGCTTGCCTGCGACGGTGACGGTAATGCTTGCAATCGGCGTTGAGCGTATGGCAAAGAAAAACGCTATTGTAAAACGTCTTTCAGCCGTCGAAACGCTCGGTGCGGCAACCGTAATCTGTACCGACAAAACGGGAACTCTGACCGAAAACCGTATGACCGTATCGGAGGTTTTCAGCGAGGATATAAGCCTTTTTACCGAGGTCGCATATCTTGCCTCCGCAGGCGGTGAAAGTCCGACGGAAAACGCAATTCTCAACTGGTGCGAGCCTTATGACGGCTGGACGAAAAAGGACGAAATCCCCTTCGATTCCAAGCGTAAAATGATGAGTGCATTAGTCGAAAGAAAAGGAAAATACCGCATCGTTGCCAAGGGTGCAGCCGAAATTCTGCTTACAAAATGCACAAAGCGGCAGACAAAGAACGGCGAGACAGAGTTGGACAGCACCGAACGCAGACGGCTTATAAAGCAAGCCGAAGCAATGGCGGCTAAAGGACTTCGTACACTTGCAATTGCCTATGCAAACAGCAGCAGCCTTCGTGAAAGTGACCTTACCTTTTTAGGCTTTATCGGCATTTCCGACCCGCCCAGACGTGAGGCAAAAATAGCCGTTACCGAATGTCAGCGGGCAGGTATTCAGGTGGTTATGATTACGGGCGACCATATCGCAACCGCTGCCGCAATCGCCCGTGAGGTTGGTATCATAAAGAATGACGAGCGTGTTGTTTCGGGCAAGGAGCTTGACCTTATGACCGACACCGAGCTTAAAAAGCTACTGCCGAAAATCGGCGTATTCGCAAGGGTTACACCCGAGCAAAAGCTGCGTATTGTAAAGGCATTCAAAGCAATCGGTGCAATTTGTGCAATGACGGGCGACGGCGTAAACGACGCCCCTGCCCTCAAAGCCTCCGACATTGGCTGTAGTATGGGCAAAAACGGTACAGATGTGGCAAAGGAGGCATCGGATATGGTGCTTGCCGACGATAATTTTGCAACAATAGTCGCTGCCGTAAAGGAGGGCAGGCGGATTTTTGCAAATATCAAGAAATCTGTCTATTTCCTGCTTTCGTCAAATATCGGCGAGCTTATATGTGTATTTTTTGGTGTTCTGTTCGGCTTTGCGGCACCGCTTACACCGCCGCAGCTTTTATGGATAAACCTTGTTACCGACTCACTACCTGCCATTGCCCTCGCACTTGACCCCGCCGACAAGGATATTATGTCACGCCGAAAAAACAGCAACAAGTCGCTCTTCACACCGTCTGTATGGGGAGCAATTATCTCGGAGGGTGCAATGATTGGTGCACTTGCACTTGTGGCATATACAATCGGTGCAATCTTCTACGACCTCGGCGGCGAGCCTATAATAGGCAGAACAATGGCATTCGCCGTGCTTGCCTGCTCACAGCTCATTCACGCCTTCAATCTACGCAGCGAGCATTCCGTTTTAGCCGAAGGAATTTTCAAGAACAAAGCTCTTGTTCTGTCCTTTCTGTCGGGCGTTATACTCACCATCGGACTGATAACCTTCCCCAAAACCGCCGCTCTTTTCGGAGTACTGCCGCTGCCTGCCTCGGCGTGGGGTATCTGTGCTTCTTTTGCTGTATTTCCGCTCATAATAGTGGAAATCGCAAAAAAAGTAGAGTGGTATTTCACAGAAAAAGAGCATAATACGTCCGATTTTTGAGGAAATTGTTAAAAATTTCTCAATTTTATCGGAAATATTTTGAAAATCAGTAGACATTTTGAAAATATGTGGTATAATATATCTGTTATGGTGTGCCTATGGCAGACCATAGAACAGAATTTTACAATAGGAGGAGATTCCAATGGCAAAGAAATTCGTTTATCTTTTCTCAGAGGGCGATGCAAGCATGAGAGAGCTTCTCGGCGGTAAGGGTGCTAACCTTGCAGAGATGACCAAAATCGGTCTTCCCGTACCCCAGGGCTTCACAGTAACCACAGAAGCTTGTACTCAGTACTATGAGGATGGCAGAAAAATCAACGATGAAATCCAGGCTGAAATTATGGAATACATCGACAAGATGGAGGGTATCACAGGCAAGAAATTCGGTGATAAGGAAAACCCCCTTCTCGTATCGGTTCGTTCAGGTGCAAGAGCATCAATGCCCGGTATGATGGACACAATCCTCAACCTCGGTCTTAACGAAGAGGTTGTAGAGGTAATGGCTGCAAAGTCAGGCAATGCTCGTTGGGCATATGACTGCTACAGAAGATTTATCCAGATGTACTCCGATGTAGTTATGGAGGTTGGTAAGAAGTACTTTGAGCAGCTTATCGACGAAATGAAGGAAGCAAAGGGCGTTACTCAGGATATCGAGCTTACAGCAGAGGATTTGAAGACTCTTGCAGAGCAGTTCAAGGCTGAGTACAAGAATAAGATTGGTAAGGACTTCCCGTCAGACCCGAAGGAACAGCTTATGGGTGCTGTTGAGGCAGTGTTCCGTTCATGGGATAACCCCCGTGCAAACGTATATCGCCGTGACAACGATATCCCTTATTCATGGGGTACAGCCGTTAACGTACAGATGATGGCGTTCGGTAATATGGGCGACGACTGCGGTACAGGTGTCGCATTTACACGTGACCCTGCTACAGGTGACCGTGGACTTATGGGTGAGTTCCTTGTAAACGCACAGGGCGAGGACGTTGTTGCAGGTGTTCGTACTCCGATGCCGATTGCAAAGATGAAGGACGAATTCCCGGGTGCATTCGCAGAGTTTGAGAAGGTTTGCTCAATCCTTGAGGACCATTACAGAGATATGCAGGATATGGAGTTCACCGTTGAACAGGGTAAGCTCTATATGCTCCAGACAAGAAACGGTAAGAGAACAGCTAAGGCTGCTTTGAAGATTGCTTGTGACCTCGTTGACGAGGGTATGATTGACAA
>JAFULX010000017.1 GCA_017483065.1 Clostridia bacterium
GCAACAGCAGAGCTAAGGGCAAGTGTAAGAGCAAGGACACCCGATAAGCTCCGTTTGAAAATGTTTTTCATAAAAATCTCTCCTTTATATATTTTAGTCATTTCACCGCCAAAATGACTTTCTGAAACAATTGTATCACATATTTTTGCAATAAAATATATCGTTTTGTTCAAAATTTATCGCATTTTGTTCATATTTTCAGCTTTTTTGAGCAGAAATATGATTATGTACTGTAATCACATTTCTGCTCAGATATTTTAAAAGAGATTAGTTCATTACTTATTTACCTGTTGGTCAAGGTAATCCTTCTGCCACTTTTCGCATGCTTCATTAACAAGCGCTTCAATGTCAGCGTCCTCGTTTGACCAGATGTTCTGGAGAATACCTGTCAGCAAGGTGTAAAGGTCCTGACAGCAAACAGGAACCTCTGCCTGAATTTCCGTTGTTTCATCTGTGAGTGATGCGTTATAGTCTGCATAAAGCTCCACGGGTACATTTCTGTACTTGTCGACCATTTCCTTGTCATATGCAGTACTCTCTACGCCTGTCCAAGGTGAGTAGGAATATACACCGATAGGACGAACAATTTCAGCAGAAAGTGCCTCCTGATATGAAGCCTCCTTTGCTGCCTTATATTCTTCTGTCAGCTCAATTGCTGGAAGCTCGCCTGTTGTCTTCCACCACTCAAACGCACCGTTAATCTGTTCTTCGGTTGAGTCAGCAGATGCTGCAATAATTCTTCCGCCGAGAAGAGCTACACGTCTTGCAGGACCTTCAGGCATTGCAAAAGCACCGACTCCGTCAATATTCATCTTGTATTTGGTTACACAGGTTCTTGCATTTGTAGAGGGGCTGTCGAGAAGCATTGCCACTTGGTCAGTTGCGAGGAATTCAAGTCCCTGCTGCTGTGAAAGCATATAGCTTGCAGGAATAACGTCGTGCTTCCATTTGAGGTCATACATATATTGGAAAGCATCGTAGCATTCCCGTGAATTAAAGGTTGCAATCCACTTACCGTCCTCATTCTGTTCAACAAAGTTCACACCAAACGACCACGCTACATTTGTAAACAGCCAGCCGCCGCCTGCGTCAAGTGCTCCAAGAAGGAAGCCTGCCTTGCCCGTCTTTTCCTTAATTACCTTTGCAGTTTCTGCAAGCTCGTCCCAAGTTTTCGGGAACTGATATGTACCGTCAGCGTTCTTAAGACCTGCCTGCTCAAAAAGGTTTGCATTGAATACTACACCGAGCAGATATCCGTCCTTGGGTGCACAGTAAATTCTGCCGTCCTTTTCGACAATCTCTCTTGCTCTCGGCTCCATTCTGTCAAGAAGGTCGAGCTCCTCGAGCTTATCGGTAATATCCGCACCGTAGCCTGAGTTCTTCATTCTGTCAGCCTCTGTAAAAGCTGAGGTAAGAACGGTCGGAAGCTGACCCGACGCAGCCTTCATAAGGAATGTCTGATAATCATAAATCCATGTGTTCTGTACAATTTCGTACTTATCACCGTAGTTTTCGTTAAACGAGGCGAGATACCCGTCGTACAGCTTAATTCCGCTTTCGTATGTAGGCCACTCGGAAACCTCCACAATTGTCTTACCGTCCTCGGTGGTTGTAGTCGGACCGCCGCAGGCTGTAATCATCGCACAAGCAAGGATTGCACTAAGCAGCTGCCCTGTCTTTTTTGTGAAAATTTTCATAAAAATTACTCCTTTTCTGTACTTTATGAATTCAGTACATAATTTTCTGTTTTTATTATACAATATAAGTTCTAAAAAAAATATATCGTTTTGTTCAAAAAATATCGCATTTTGTTCACACTTTTATGAAAATTATTTACTTTTTGTTTTTTTCAACATAAAATTGACATATATTCCAAATCCTGAGAGGAGATTATTTATGAAACTTGATTTTGAGTCTTATTCAAAAAAGGTATCAGGCTGTTTTATCGGAAAATCGGTAGGCGGAACGCTGGGTATGAAATATGAGGGTGACAGAAATGTACACGAGATTACATTCTATGACCCCATTCCCGATAAGATGCTGCCTAACGATGACCTCGATTTGCAGGTTGTAAACTTAGAAACAATTCTGCGTACAGGACTTCCTGTGTGCCGTTATCATATCGGCGAAATCTGGAAACATCACCTTGACGACAGTGCACCCGACGAATACGGTGTTGCAGTAAGCAATCACGCACAAAAGCTTTATGCTCCCCTATCGGGTCAGTACAGAAATAAATTCTTCTGCGGAATGGGCGGTGCTATCCGAAGTGAACTTTGGGCGTGTCTTGCACCCGCAAATCCAAGGCTTGCCGCTATGATGGCAAGAGAGGACGCCTGCACCGACCACACCGATGACGGACTATATGCCGAGATGTTCCTCGCAGCACTTGAGAGTGCGGCTTTCTGTGAGAGCAACCTTAGAAAGCTTATTGACATTGGTCTTGAGTTTGTACCGCACGGTAACAGACTTCGCTCTGCATTTGATGATATACTCGTTTGGTGGGATACAATAGGTGATATTATGAGTGTCAGAGAGAAAATTCTCGAAAAGTATTATGTTGATAACTGGACGGACGTTACAATAAATCTTTCGTTTATATTCCTTTCGCTGCTTTCATGCGAAAACAGCTTTGACAAGGCAATTTGCACCGCAGTATCGCTCGGATATGACACCGACTGCACCGCAGCAACCGTCGGCTCGATTTTCGGCATAATAAACCCCGACAGCATTGATAAAAAGTGGACAGACCCTATCGGTGACAATCTTGTCCTGTCCGACTGCATTATAAATATGCACGAGATGGGTACTATAAACGATTTCTGTAAAAAGATTATTTCCATTGCATACGAGGTACAAAAATGCTATTCGACAGATGTTGAGATAGGAACTGCTCCTGCTGACTTCGAAAAGGTTAAGCTTGCTCCACAATGGACTGATAATGTCAAAGCTGTATATGATTGGAAGGACAATTCGAGAGAGTCGCTTGTATGCCTTAACCCGATTATGGTTTCGGTTATATACCCTGACGAAATCTCCGCACTTCCCGACATTACTGCTTCATATGCATTAAAGCTTGTAAATAATTCCGATACCAAAATTTCGGGAAATGTCAAGCTCTATGCTCCCGACGGCTGGTCGGTGAAATGTGATAACGAGAGTATCAGTCTTGACGGATATGGCGAATGTGTTATACCGTTCAAGGTGGCTGTTCCCGCACCGAGAAGAAGAACTCTTTTAAATCTTCTTACGATGAATTTTACCTTAAACGGTATGAAATTTACTGTTGAGGCAAGCCTTCCGCTTTCCAATCCGTGGCGTGTAACCGACCTGAAAACAGGCAATACCGATACAGTTGAAACAAGGGATATTTACTTCAATGTACCTGAGGGTGCATACAGCTACAAAACTCTTATCAAGGCAACGGCAGATAAGCAGGTGCGTATTTCGGCAGGCGGCACAAGAGCGTTTGACCTGTATGTGAACGGCAATAAGCTATACAGCGGAGACGCAAGCTTTTATATCCCGACCTTCCACCGTGATGATTCCTGGGTGCTTGCAGATTTGGTAACAGGCGAAAATGAAATTGAGGTGGTATTCCCTGACGGCGGTGAGGGTGAATTCTTCTTCGGGTTCGGTACGATATACGGCTGTGCCCTTTGGATAAATTCTCTTGAAAGATATATATGAACGTAAAAATCAGGTGCTTTTGCACCTGATTTTTTTACATAGAGAAAATATTCATTGATTTGATTACGTCAGCTTTCATACCCTCTATTGCGGCAAGCTCAATGTCGTGATAGAAGGTCTTATCAGCCATATCGGCAACTGCACTGCCGCCTGCCTTTGCCATATATGTGTAATAGTTAATCTTGCGGATACCGAGTCTTATCGCCGTCTTGTAATCCTCGTGCGATACACCCGAGCCGCCGTGCATTACGAGCGGTACGCTTACAAGTGAATTTATCTTGTCAAGACGGTCAAAGTCAAGCTTTGGCTGTTTAAGATACAGACCGTGTGCAGTACCAAAGGCACACGCAAGTGCGTCAATTCCTGTATTTTCAACAAAGAACTTTGCTGCATCGGGGTCTGTGTAAATGCTTTTATCGTCATCGCCTGCTGCACCCGATTCTCTTGCACCCATTGAGCCGATTTCAGCTTCAACGCTCGCACCGTATTTATCAGCAAGACTTACA
>JAFULX010000197.1 GCA_017483065.1 Clostridia bacterium
ACTTCTTTATTGGGATGGTATTGCGACTATTGTTCCTACTGATTATTTAGAAAATCCGAGTCAGTTTTCGCCATTTGCACTTGATTTGGTAAGAGATGGAATTATTGAAACCGTACAGCCTGAAGAATATGTATATGCGTTTAGTGCTGAATACGATGCGTTTTTGTCGTGGGCAGAGCAAAATGCTGAGAGACTTTCAAATGACAGGCGTGGAAATGTAAGACAATTTAATATACATATCGGCAAATTGGGTGCGATTGGACATTTATTAGAAGAGATGGGATTATCACGCCGTGTTGATGATAGATGGTATGAAATGAGCGAAAGGCTGTCTATGGCATTTATGACATTTTTGGCAGTTTTGATTGGACGGGAAACGGATTATATTCCCGCAACTGATTCGCTAGCTGGAATTTCATCAATATTTTCCAAAAATTTCAGTGTCGCAGGTTCTTTAGGAAGCAATGGGAGAGATATCTTAAGAAATTCAATTCTTGAAAATATTTTGCCTGTTCCGAAAAATGTAACCGATTATAGAGAAATCGTCAATTTTAAAGAACATTACTATGATGAATTAACACGATTCAGATTGTACATTGAGGATTTTCTTGCTTCAATAGATGGAGCTTCTGCCCAAATACAGCAAGAGCGATGTCGGAATTTTTTGATTGATGCAAATGAACAGATTGAAGAAATAAAGGGACATATGCGATATTTTAGAACACCGCATATTGATGTCGGTACCATAATCGTAGCACTGCCGAGTATGCTTGATGCTATACAGGGAGAATTCGGGAAAGCTGCATTGGGTTTTGGTGGGGTGATATGTGAAATGGTTTATAACAGGGACAGAAGAAATAACCGAAGAAAACCGTTAGCGTATGCTGCGTTGTATAACAGAAGACTAAATAGATTTTCAATAAATGAAAGAAAATTACAGATTAACTGAAAAACCTGTCGAGTGCCTCGGCGTGTTTTAAACGTCTTTCGCAATAATAAGATAATACAACCTAAATTTGCAATATTTTTTCAAAATGTTGAATTTTCAATTGCAAAAGTATTGGATATATGTTATAATTTAGATAATATTATTGAAAGGAACGGTAAAATTTATGAAAACAAAAGAGGGTTTTATGCTCAGAAATGTTGCCGGTAAGGATATAGTTGTTGCGGTTGGTGCTGCGTCAATGGATTTTAACGGGCTTATCAGCCTCAACGAAACAGGTGCTTTCATATGGAAGCTTCTTGAAAAGGGTGCGGATTACGATACACTTCTGAAGGCTATGCTTGAGGAGTATGATATTGACGAGCAGACAGCGAAAGAGGGCATTGATAAATTTCTTGAAAGTGTACGCAAGGCTGACCTTATTGAGGAATAATCGTTTGTAATATATTTGTTAAAATATTTAGGTAAAAAATACTTGCATTTAAAATGCAATTGTAGTATAATTCAATATATGTGAGTAATGGGGCGATGATGACCGAGTCCCGTGCGACTGAAGGACGTGAACCTTGTCAGATGGGGAACCAAGCAGCAATAAGCGACACCTCAGTGTGTTGCGGAAAAACTCGGTCGGAGCCTTTTTGTTTTATTTAAGGAGGTTTGTTGGTATGGCATATCAGGCTATATATCGGAAATGGCGTCCTGTCGTTTTTGAGGATATCGTCGGACAAGGGCATATCACAGGCACCTTGAAAAATCAGGTTATGACGGGTCATATATCCCACGCATATCTTTTCTGCGGTACAAGGGGAACGGGCAAGACGACGGCAGCAAAGGTCTTTTCAAGAGCGGTCAATTGTCTTAATCCCAAGGACGGCTCGCCGTGTAATGAATGTGAGATTTGCAGGGGAATACTTGACGGCTCGATTACCGACGTGGCTGAAATTGACGCTGCATCGAATAACGGCGTAGACAATATCCGAGAAATTCGTGATGATGTAAACTACGTCGCACTTCGCACAAAATACCGTGTTTATATAATAGACGAGGTTCATATGCTTTCGGACGGTGCGTTTAATGCACTTTTGAAAACACTGGAGGAGCCTCCCGATCACGTTTTATTTATTCTCGCAACTACAGCGGCACATAAGGTACCCGAAACAATACTTTCACGGTGTCAGCGTTTTGATTTTAAGCGTATAAGAAACAATGATATTATTGCAAGAATGAAGGAAATTGCATACGGTGACGGACTGAAAATTACCGACGAAGCATTCTCCCTTCTTGCAAAGCTTGCGGACGGCTCAATGCGTGACGGCTTGAGCATACTCGAGCGGTGTGTTTCCGCCTGCGGCGACAGTATCGGTGTTGATGAAATCACGTCTGTACTCGGTATTGCGGGAAATGATGCGTGCTTTGAATGTGCTTCTGCAATTTTGAACGGCGATTCTGGAAAAATCCTTTCACTTGTTAATTCTCTCGTGTCGGACGGCAAGGATTTGAATTTGTTTGTTGACGGACTTGTTTCGCATTTTCACGATTTGATGATTGCAAAGCTTTCGGACAAGTCGGAGGAAATTATCGAAGCGTCGGTTGAAGATTTGGTTAAAATCAAAGCTCAGGCAGAAAAATTTTCTTTTGATGCATTGACAAGATGCTCGGATATACTGAATAATGCACGTTCGGAGGCAAAATGGGTAAAATCGCCGAGAATGATATACGAGCTTGCACTTATAAAGCTGTCAAGACCTGTGCTTGACGATTCAAAGGAAGCACTGCTTGAAAGAATTGCCAAGCTTGAGAAGGACATAAAGGACGGTATCAAGGTTGCTGCTGTACAAAATGTCAGCGAAAAACCCGCTGAGGAAGCACCAAAACCGAAAAAGGAACCGTCGGCAAGACTATACGTTCCGCTTGATGTTTCATCACTTACTGCATCAACTCCCGTAGTTGTCGCAGCACGCAAGTGGGAGGCTGTAACAGCAAAGGTTGTGAAGAAATATCCGCACCTCGCAGGCAGCGTGATTAACCGAAAAATCACTATTGACGGTGAGGGTATCATACTTGTTTATGAGATGCGTGAACGTATGATGAAGGAGATTGCGGTTACCTATTCAAGTGCAATCCGTGACGCAGTTGAGGAGGAAACAGGTTTTGACCTTGTGGTAAAGACCGCATTTGCGGAGGACGTAGAAGATAATATGGTTGATTATTGGAGTATTGCAAAAGGTAAAGCAGACAGCGATACTTCTCAAATAAACGAAAGCAAAGAAACACCTCGGGAAACGGCTTCGGCAGACCCGATTGACAAGCTTGCACAAAGATTTCCTGAAATTGTTGAGGTCACCGACCAAAGCGATTTTCTGGATTATAAGCCCGAAGAGGACAGCTTTGAGCAGTCGGAGCTTGACGGTGAGGATAGAGAGGAATTTTTTTCCGAGGAGGAAAGAGCAGAGCTTTCGGGAGAATAATACAATAAGGAGAAAAAGAAAATGGGTAAGTATAAAGGCTTTAGCGGTTCAGGTATGAACACAAACAAGAATGTTTCAAATGTTGTTAAGCAGGCACAGAAAATGCAGGAGCAGATGGAACAAATTCAGGCAGAGGTTGAGGAACAGACAGTTGAGTCTGTTGCAGGCGGCGGTATGATAACTGTTACCGCAAACGGCAAGAAGGAAATTACATCTATAAAAATCAATCCCGAGGCTGTTGACCCTGATGATGTGGAAACGCTTGAGGATTTGGTGATGGTTGCTGTTAACGATGCAATTAAGAAGGCTGATGATTTGATGAACGAGGCAATGCAATCAATCACAGGCGGACTTAATATCCCAGGTCTTTTCTGATGCACGCACCTGCGATAGAGCTGCTGATTGAGCAGTTTGCAAGACTTCCAGGTATAGGCAGGAAAAGTGCGGAACGCATTGCTTTTCACATACTTGACAGTATGTCGGAGGAAGATGTGTTTGCGATGTGCGACAATATCAAGTCGGCAAAGAGCAGCATATGCTTCTGCTCGGAGTGTCAGAATCTGACAGACACCGACCCGTGTCCGATATGCTCGTCACCAAAGCGTGACCGAAGTGTAATTTGCGTTGTTGAAAGCCCCAAGGAAGTTGCAGCAATTGAAAATACAAACGAATATAACGGTCTGTACCACGTTCTTCACGGTGTGCTCTCACCGATTGACGGCATTTCGCCCGATGATTTGAAGATAAAGGAGCTTATTCTGCGTCTTGCAGACGGCGTTGATGAGGTAATTATGGCGACAAATCCGACTGTCGGAGGTACTGCAACTGCGGTTTATATCCAGAAGTTGCTTCAGCCTATGGGTGTTAAGGTAACCCGCATTGCACACGGCATACCTATCGGCGGCGGTCTTGAATATGCTGATGAGGCGACGCTTACCAAGGCACTTGAGGGCAGACGTGAAATGTGAAATTCAGAGGATACCAAAATTTTTGGGTATCCTCTTTTGATATTCGGAAAAAAATCTTGCGGCATAAATTGTGATGTGATATAATAATTTAAAGACTAACTATTAAAAGTCAATAGGTAAAATGAAAAAAGTTGAAAAATTTTATCTGAGAAAAATAGGTATGGCAAACAGACCTCCAAAGGAAGCCTTGAAAAAAGTATTAGAAAATTAATTATGCAGTAGGCACATAAG
>JAFULX010000198.1 GCA_017483065.1 Clostridia bacterium
GACTTGTAGACGATGCTTAGAGGCGGTAATAAAGTATTCGTAACATTATGCAGATGCGACAGTCAAGCAAGCTGAAAAAACGTCTGACCCACAAAGAAAAGCAGAGCTTGAAAAAATTTCGCACATTTGTGCAAAAGTGCCTGCAAACCCTGCCGAAAGCTTCTATGAAGCAGTGCAGTCGGTACATTTTATAACACACTGCATATCTATGGACCCGCAAAAATTTGCTGACCAACAGTATCAGCTTGGACACCCCGACCGCTACCTGTTGCCGTACTACACCAAAGATATCCAATCGGGTGAAATCACAAAAGAATATGCACAGCTGTTGCTTGATTGCCTCGGAATACAGATAAATATGCGTGTTCCGAACGGACTTTCGAGCGGATATATGGTCGGCGGACGTGATGAGGACGGTGAAATCGTAGCAAGTGAGCTTACCGAAATGTGTATGCAGGTTATTGACGATATAAGACTTGTTTATCCGTCTGTCGGTTTGTGTTATACAGAAGGAATGGAGGATAAATATCTTGAAAAGGCTTGTGAGATTCTGCTGCACGGAAGGTCACACCCTGCAATCTTCAATGATGATGTAATAACAGAGGGGTTGAAGAGCTACGGTGTACCCGAAAAGGAGGCACACGATTATATTCACAGTACCTGTGTTGAAATCACTCCGGGACGGTCGTCAAATGTATGGGTGGCAAGTCCTTACACGAATATGGCACAGCTTTTGCTGGACGTTTTAGACAGGGAGTATGAAAGCTTTGGTGAGCTTCTGGCTGCTGTGCTTGAAAAACTCGATACACATATAAAAGAAAACTTCGAGGAACAAAACAGAATAAGAAAAATCCGTGCAGAGTTATCGGTCACTCCATTGCTGTCTTGTTTTGTAAATGATTGTCTGGAGCGTGGTCTGGATATTGAACAGGGCGGTGCGAAATATAACTGGATTATGCTGAGCTTTGTCGGTATGGTGAATCTTGTCGACTCATTATATGCTTTAAAAACGGTTGTGTTTGATAACAAGGAACTAAGCATTAAAGAATTAAAAGAAATACTCGACAAGAATTTTGAAGGGGAGGAGCTTTTAAGGCTTCGTTTGCTAAATTCTATTCCGAAATATGGCAATGACGTAGATGACATTGATAAGTATTTCGGAATGATAACGGGGCATATTATATCAGAGTGTAAAAAATATACAGGAATGCACACAAACGGAAATCTTATTCCGAGTGTATTCTGCTGGATAATGCACGAACGTTTCGGAAGTGAAACAGGTGCAACTCCCGACGGCAGAAAAGCAGGCTTTCCGCTCGGTGACGGCTCAGGTCCCTGTCAGGGCAGAGAAATGAACGGACCGACAGCCTCCATTCTGTCATCGACAAAATGGTCGCACAAGGAGTTGATTGGCGGAGTTGCAGTAAATATGAAATTTTCAAAGAAATCGCTGGGTGCAAATTCGTGCAGTACAATGAAAAATCTTGTCAAAACATACCTGATGCGAGGCGGATTTGAAATTCAAATCAATGTTATCGACAGAGGAACTCTTGAAAAAGCAGTGAAAAATCCCGAGGAATATCAGGATCTTGTAGTCAGGATAGGCGGTTACAGTGATTATTTTGTAAAGCTTTCGCCGAATATGCAGCAGGAGGTAATTCTCAGGACAGAGCATCAGCTATAAAGCTATATGATAAAGGAAGGTTGGATAAAACCTTCCTTTTTTGTGCTATTGATTTGATTTTCGATATTGTAGCGGTGCTATTCCGAATTTCTTTTTAAACAGCGAGATAAAATAACTCACATCATTAAAACCTGCGTCATAAGCGATTTCGGTTATGGGCATATCGGTATTTAAAAGAAAATTTTTTGCGTCCTCCAATTTAAGATTGTTGCAATATGCACGGATAGTCATACCACATTCCGTTTTGAAAAGGTGGCTGATATGTGACTTGCTTCTGCCAAAATGCCGTGCTAAGTCACAAAGTGTAATGTTTGCGTGATATTCATTCAAAAATTGGAGTATTAAATTATATTCATTTTCGCACTTTTTGGAATATGCCGACAAAAGCTCAGCGAGCATAATACACAGCGGAGGAATAACCACATTGCACAATTCGAGAGGAATTTGATTGCCGTCAAGAGCCGCCTCCCACAAATCGCAGTTGATTGCAAGCTGACGTGATGCTTCTTCACGATAACCGCTTACAGCAACAAAACCTACCGTTTCAGCACCCTTGCGGACAGGGTGGATATATTCGCTGACACCTGCGTAACAAATGTCGCAGAAGCTTTCGCCCCTCTGGCATTTTATGAGCAGGTTTTTCTGATTTTGGAGGCATTTGTTATAGTCCTTGCCCTTTACAAAGGTGCAGTATGAGTTTGTATGCGAATTGTAGGGCAAAAGAGAATTGACTATTTGCTTTGGCAGACAATCAAACGTATGTCTGTCAAAATGCACCGAAACCCTCAACCCGCAGTCGTTAATAAGATATTTGATGTATGAAACAATATTGTTAATAAGATTATCCATAATTTGCACTTTCTTTATATTTTTCTGCATTTATATCAAAGAATTTTATGTAAAATATGATAAAATTATAATATAAAACTGATATAATGTCAAGAGGTGCAAATATGCTTAAAAGAAAACATTTGGAATGTGATTTGTGCGTGGTCGGAGGCGGTATGGCTGGTATGACCGCTGCAATATCTGCGGCACGTGAGGGGTTAAAGGTAGTGCTTATGCACGAACGTCCCGTTTTGGGCGGTAATGCTTCGTCTGAAATTCGTATGTGGATATGCGGTGCTCACGGAAGGGATAACCGTGAAACGGGTATCATAGAGGAAATTGCTCTGGAAAATTTATACCGAAACCCGACCAAAAGCTATGCAGTATGGGACACCGTGCTGTATGATTTTGTCAGGCGTGAGAAAAATATTACGTTGCTTCTGAATTGTACCTGTATGGACGCAAAGTGCGAAAAGGGTGAGTTTGCATACGGCAGAAATACAAAAATTGATACGGTTATCGGATATCAGATGACGACGCAGTGCTTTTATGAAGTAAAAGCACGGTTTTACTGTGATAGCTCGGGCGACAGTATTCTTGCACCACTTTGCGACGCTGAATACCGTTTGGGCAGAGAGGCGGCAGGTGAATTCGGGGAGGATACCGACAGAGAAACTGCTGACGAGATGACAATGGGTATGTCGTGCCTTATAGAGGGTCGTGAAACTACACAGAATATTGAGTATATTTCCCCTTTGTGGAGTACGAAGCTGACAGAAAAGGACTTTGAAAACAGAAACCCTGACATATATAATGATATGGAAAATTTTTGGTATCTGGAGCTTGGCGGAAACAAGAATACTATTGACGATACCGAAAATTTGCGTGATGAGCTTGTTGCTCTTGCGGCAGGAACGTGGGACTATATAAAAAATTCGGGTAATTTTAATTCGGAAAGCTGGGATTTGGAATTTCTTGGATTTCTTCCGGGAAAACGTGAATCACGCAGAATGTGCGGTGAATATATGATTACCCAGAGGGATATCAGTGACAGCAGGGTTTTTGAAGATGAGATTGCATACGGAGGCTGGCCGCTTGACGACCATTTTCCGGGCGGCTTTTATCATAAGGGAGTACCTAATACATATTATAAGACGCCTGCTCCGTATTCGATACCGTACCGTGCGTTATATTCAAAGAATGTGGAAAACCTGTTCTTTGCAGGCCGCAACATCAGTATGACGCATATGGCAATGAGCAGTATCCGTGTGATGGCAACCTGTGCATTGCTCGGTGAGGCGGTGGGTAAGGCTGCGGCGATTGCATGCAGCAATGAATTTACACCTCACGATGTATATTGTACAAAAATCGGCTTATTGCAGGATATGCTTATGAATGAAGACTGCTTTTTGCCGTCAAAAATGCGGAAAATTTCTGATGAGTGCCTTAAGGCAAAGCTGAATATTGATAATGATGTTATAAGGAACGGACAGGACAGAGCACATATTCTGTATAATACCGATGAAAGCAGCTGTGCATATGTAGCTGACGCAGGCGAGGAAATATGCTACAGCTTTGATAAAACAGACATATCTTCGGTGCATATTGTCTTTTGCAGCGACTTAAACCGTGACACGCTTTCGGGAAGTGAATGTGAACGCATACATTCCACCCGTGCAAATATCAGGCTTGACAGTCCGCAGCAGTATATGCCCAAAACGCTGTGCAGAGAATTTGCATTAGTCGGAGAATCGGACGGGAAGAAAACCGAGCTTCTGCATATTTCCGACAATCGAAAACGCTCATATCATATAAATGTAAATCAGAATTTTGATAAGCTGACGTTAATACCTCTTAAAAGCTGGGGAGATGACAGCAAAATTCCTGTGATTTCCTTTGATTTTAACTAAAAAAACGGGCTGTTGCCAGTGCAACAGCCCGTTATGTCTTTTACTCTACTGTTAAAATAAAACTCACGTCAGCAGTTATGATTTCTCCTGATTGTGTAAAGGAAATGTTGTTATTTTCGAATGCCGCAAGCAATGCGTTGAAGCTGTCACTGTCTGCGGTATAAATTCCGTCTGCCATCTCGGCATACTCCGATGCAATAGTTCTTGCATTGTCGAGTACATCTACCGCAACGTAAAGCATAATCGTCTCTGCTGCCGCTTTTTTTGAACTGCCTCCGCCGCCACCGCCCGATACTGCACGCTGTTTCGGCTCTTCGTCGGTTAACGCTGCCGTACTCAATCCGTCGTCTGTGTTGTATGCGGCAAAATCAGCTGTTGTTTCCTCCGCAGGCTCTGCAATTACCGTTTCGGAAACAGCCGTAGCTTCGGAAACTGCTGTCTGCTCTGGCTCTGACACCGCTGGATTTTGTGTGGATAGCGGAGTCGGCGTTGGTGCAGACGGAGTAGGTGTCGGTTTGGGTGTTTCTGTGTTCTTTACTATCTTTTGGGGTGCTGTTTTGGCACCGTTATCTTTTGTGGGAGCGGTTATTTCATCTCCTGCACTCTGCTCCGATATGATAACATTCGTTTCGGGTACGGTGCTTTCTGTGCTGAAATCATATGCCGTATCACCGCTTTTTGTGAAATCGGGCGCATAAACACCCTGTGCGATAACTACGGCAAGGATTACGCACGCAGCTAACGTACCGTATCTTCTTGCATAAGTACCAATCCCTTTTCTCTTTCCGCCCTCAGCAGCAAGCTTTTGCCGTACCGATTGGGTGAAGGTGTCGGGGACTTCGATTTGGGGCAGAGCAGCGAGCGTCGCCTTTACACTTTCGGCAAAGGAAAGTGCTTCACGACACTCATTGCAGGAGGAAATATGTGCTTGAAAACGCTGTTTTTGTTCTCTTGTCAGTTCATTGTCAAGATATGCGTCAATCAATGCCTGACATTCTTCGCAGCTTTTCATTTTTTATCCTCCCTTCAAATTTGTATAATCGGGCAATTTTGCCCAACTGTTAGTTAAGACGTAAAATTACGTAAAAAGTTCCTTATTTTCCGATAAAATTTTCCTCAAAGCTTCTCTTGCCCGATAAAGCCTTGATTTTACCGTACCAATGGGACATTTAAGCACTGAGGCGGTTTCCTCATAGGAAAGGCCGTTTATATCGCACAGCGTTATTACGGTACGCATATTTACGTCAAGCTGAGCGATTGCCGCTCTTACCGCAAAAATCCGTGCATTGCGTTCTGCAACCTGCTCTGGTGCGGTGCTTTCGTCCGCAATCTCTGTTTTCGGCTCGTCCTCGTCATCGTTGTCAAGGCTTATTACGCTAGTACGGCGTTTACGCAGTATGTCGGTACAGACGTTTTTGGTTATTCTGTAAATCCAAGTGGAAACGGTACTTTCGCCACGAAAGCTGCCGACCGACTTATAAACCCTGACAAAAACCTCCTGTGCGGCATCGAGTGCGTCCTCACGGTCGGAAAGCAGGGAATAGGCGATGTTTGCCACACGCCTGTTGTAGGCGGCAACCAGCTCGTCGAAGGCTGACATATCGCCCTTTTTTATTTTTGCTACAAGCTCGTTGTCGGTCAAATCACCACCCCCGTCCGCAATTGTATTTATTTAAAAGTTCTTGATTCTATCCTTATAACTGTTGTAGGAGGCGGTTATATCCTCCATACAATCACCGCCGAATTTTTCTAAAAATGCGTTGGCAAGCTCGAATGCAACCGCCGCTTCAACGACAGCAGCACAGGCAGGCACGGCACAAACATCCGAACGCTCGACCGAGGCACTTTTTTCGCTGCGGTCTGTAATATCTACTGTTTTTAAAGGACTATACTGTGTGGGTATCGGTTTCATTGCAGCACGCACAACAATCGGCTCGCCGTTTGTCATACCGCCCTCAATTCCTCCTGCGTTATTTGTTGTTCTTCTGTACTCGCCGTTATATATAATCTCGTCCATAACAGCACCGCCGTCAACCTCTCCAACACCGAAGCCCATACCGAATTCTACACCCTTGATTGCCTGAATACTCATAACCGCCGAAGCAATACTTGCATCAAGCTTGCGGTCATAGTGAACATAGCTTCCGAGTCCTGGGACAAGACCTGTCGCAACCGTCTCAACCACACCGCCGACGGTACGTCCCTGCTCTTTTACAGAGTCGATATAAGCCATTGCGGCACGTTCCGCCTCTGCATTACCAAAGCCAACCTCGGAGGCATATACTCGCTCGTAAAATGCCTTGTCCAATATGTCTGCTTTATCCTCAATCTCGCCTATTCTGACCACTCTCGAGCAAAGCTCTGCTCCGAATGCTTCTATAAGCTGTCTTGCAACAGCACCTACCGCAACACGAGCCGCTGTTTCTCTTGCACTTGCACGCTCGAGTACGTTGCGAAGGTCGCGGTGTGCATATTTCATACCGCCCGAAAGGTCTGCGTGACCAGGACGAGGGCAGGTTACAGTGCGTTCGCCGTTTGAGTACTCTGCACCCATAATATCCGACCAGTTCGCCCAATCCTTGTTTTCTATTCTGATTGTAATTGGACTGCCGAGAGTGTAGCCGCCACGGACTCCCGAGAGAATTTCCGCACGGTCGCTCTCGATTTTCATTCTGCCGCCTCTGCCGTAGCCACCTTGACGGCGTTTCAGCTCGGCGTTGATTTTTTGTATGTCGATTTTAACTCCCGAGGGCATACCCTCTATAATTGCGGTCAGGCAAGGACCGTGTGTTTCGCCTGCTGTGAAAAATCTTAGCATTATATAATCACTTTCCTTATGTCATAATATTTCCAATTTATTATAACATACAAGAAAAGGATTTTCAACCATCTTTTTTTCCAATCAGCTCATAAAGTGCCCGAAGTGCATCGCTTACACCGCCTACTGCGTCAATCAGACCGCATTCTACCGCCTGTTCGCCGAAAAGCACCGTTCCGACATCGTTGGCAATTTCGTCGGTGGCAAGCATCATCTGTTTGAAGGTATCATACTCGATATTTGAGTTACGCACGATAAAATCTATTATTCTGTCCTGCATTTTTGCAAGATATCTGAAGGTCTGCATTACTCCGATTACAACGCCGTTTATCCGCATCGGGTGCAGAGTCATTGTTGATGACGGTGAGATAAACGATTTATCTGCCGCAACGGCAAGGGGGACTCCGATTGAATGACTGCCGCCGAGGACGAGTGAAACGGTAGGCTTGCTCATTCCCGAAATCATTTCCGCAATGGCAAGACCTGCCTCAACATCGCCGCCGACAGTATTTAGTAGTATTAAAAGTCCGTCTATATCATCATCCTCCTCAACTGCCACCAGCTGAGGGAGAACGTGCTCGTATTTAGTCGTTTTTGTGCCCGAGGGAAGAAGGCTGTGACCTTCGATTGTACCGATAATATTCAGGCTGCGTATGCGGCCGTGTGAGTTCTCGGTTTCGATAATGCCGTATTCGCTGATATCGTCTTGGCGTTCCTCCTGCGCATTTATATCCTCTGACATAACGCACCTCCTTTGTATTTCTAATTATTCCAACAAGTATTGTAAATTATTCTTGAAATGCACGGCTTTTTGTGTTACACTATATTGAGAAATGAAAGAGAAAGGAATGATTGACCGTGCCTATCAGAGTACCTGACAAGCTTCCTGCAACAAAGCAGCTCAGAAATGAAAATGTTTTTGTAA
>JAFULX010000199.1 GCA_017483065.1 Clostridia bacterium
CAGGCTATGTTCGTAAAATCAACCGTTGGTGCTGCAGAGCTTTACGAGGAGGACGGCGTGAAGTATGTAAGAGGAATTGACGAATATGAACAGGAGGTAAGCTTTGTACTCGGCGAGGAGACCGTAATTATCAATGAACAGGGTGAGGCGGCAGAGCTTGAGGACGGTGCACAGTTTACCGCATTTACAGCTTGGGATAAGCCTGCTCCGTTGGTACTTCCGCCTGTATATTATCCCGATGCCATTGTAATTGACTCGGACGTTGACCTTATTGTCGATGCAGATGCATACTATAAGACAGATGAAACCTATACAAATGCAGCAAATACACTTGCCATTACAGCAGAGGGTGCGGAAATCACAGATGTAAACGGCGAAGCGTATGAGGGCGAGCTTGACGGAAAGAATCTTGTTGTAATCTACGGCATAACCACAAGAAGCCTGCCCCCGATTGCAAGCGGTGCAAAGGTTATTGTACTCGGCGATGCAACACCTATACCTGAGCTTGACACAGAGCTTCCTGTAACAGCGGTTGCAGCAGGTGACAAGACAGTTGAGATTGTACAGAGGGACGGCGTTGATATGGTGGCAGTCCGTGAGGTGTCAGAGGCACTTGGTCTTGATGTAGCCTGGGATAACAACCTCAAAGCAGTAACGGTAGGCACTGTGCCTATGGGCGTGAACTTCCGTGTTGGCGAGAATGCATACAATAAGGCAAGAATGACCCCGTTTGAGCTTGAAGCTGCACCTGTGTTGGAGGAAACAGCAGAGGGCGGTGTGACATATGTACCCGTAAGATTTTTCGCTGAAGTACTCGGTTGCGAGGTTACGGTTGCAGACGGAGTAATGACTCTTTCCTACAATTATTAAATGTTAAACGGAACGCACTGTTTGGTGCGTTCTTTTCTTGCAATGTAATGAAATAATTTGGTAAAATATATATCGAAAGGAGGTCTTTCGGTATGATAGAAAAATTTGAAAGACATCTGAGAGGTACAAATCTCTCAGAAAACACAATTTCATCGTATTTGTATGCAATGAAGCAATACAAAGAGCTGTACGGTGAGGTTACAAGAAAGAATTTGCGGCAGTATAAGGTTTGGCTGATAGAGAATTATAAGCCTAAAACCGTGAATTTGCGGCTGAGAGCAATCAATTGCTACCTTGAAAGCATCGGCAAGGAAAAGTGGGAGCTGCCGTTTGTGAGAGTACAGCAGAAGGCATTTCTTGAAAATGTCATCAGCGAAGCGGACTACGAGTATTTCAAAAACAGCCTGAAAAATGATGGTGAAATGTTCTGGTATTTTGTAATCCGATTTATGGCGGCGACGGGTGCGAGAGTAAGTGAGCTTGTACAAATTAAAGTAGAGCATATAAAGCTCGGACATCTGGATTTGTACTCAAAGGGCGGTAAGCTAAGGCGGATATACATACCACGGCTATTAAAGGAAGAAGCACTTTCCTGGCTGACAGAGAAAAAGCAGGAAAGCGGCTTCATTTTTTTGAATAAATACGGAAAAGGAATTACCACACGTGGAATTGCGGGACAGCTCAAGAGATTGGCACTTAGATACGGTATTGACCCTGCGGTTGTCTATCCGCATTCTTTCAGGCACCGTTTTGCAAAGAGTTTTCTGGAGCGTTGTAACGACATTGCATTCCTCGCTGATCTTATGGGACACGAAAGTATTGAAACCACAAGAATATATCTTCGCAAAACCTCTACCGAACAGAGAGAATTTGTTGACAGAATAATAGACTGGTGACGCCTTGAAAATAAGTATTGCAGATTAGCCGTAAAAGTGTGATTATTTATAAAGCGTCTGAATATTTATAAGTGTAAGAGGTGATTTTTAATGCGGAAATTGATGATAATTGTGATGTGTCTTATGCTTGGCGGCTGTTCTTTTGGAGAAACGGTTACGACGGGCAGCGATTATTCAGCGGTCGACAACAAAAGCTACGGATGGGGGATAAAGAAGGTACAAAACAGTGAGCCTGAGGTGCCGCAGAACATTAAGGATATGCTTTCTGAGTGCGGCAGTGTCTATATTGGTGATACGTCCTCGAAAAAGCTCTATCTTACCTTTGACGAGGGGTACGAGAACGGTTACACGGCAGAAATTCTCGATGTACTCAAGGAGAAGGGAGTACAGGCAGTATTTTTTATAACAGGGGACTATCTGAACCGTTCGGCTGAGCTTGTCAAAAGAATGGTTGATGAAGGTCATATAGTCGGCAACCATACCGAGGGGCATAAAAATCTGCCAAAGCTAAGTACAGAGGATATTGCTGCGGAAATATCAGCACTTTCCGAACGGTTTTATAACGAGTTTGGTGTGCCGATGAAATATATGCGTCCGCCTGAGGGGGAGTACAGCAGACGTGTGCTTACTGTGGCGGAGGATATGGGATACAAGACCGTATTCTGGAGCTTTGCATATAAGGATTGGGTGGCTGATGATGTCAAAGGGGCAGATTATGCTGTTGGACAGATTATGCCGTATCTGCATAATGGTGCAATCATACTTCTGCACGCAGTTTCGCCCGATAATGCCAAGGCACTTCCAGTTGTAATTGACAAAGCGAGGGAGGCAGGCTATGAATTTTGTTCAATAGATGAGATATGAAAAAACGGGGGTATTGCTTTATAACGCAATACCCTCATTGAAATTATTTCTTTGTTGTTTTCTTAGCAGGAGCTTTTTTCTCTGTCTTGGGTGCTTCAGCCTTTGCGGGAGAAACGACTTTTTTTGTAGCGGGTTTTTCAACCTTTTCAGCCATAGTGGCGGTCTTTTTTACTGTCGTTTTCTTTGCAGGAGCTTTCTCAGCTACCTTAACAGCTGCAACTGCCTTTACAAAATCGTCGGTATTACCGTTGATATAGAGCTTGCCGCTTTCAAGAGCCTTAGAGATTTCAAGCTTCTTATCGAGAATTTTGATTAAATCCAATCTCTTTACCGTAACGTCTGCGGTATTGTCACGATAGTCGTACGGCTCAACATAGAGCTTGCCGTCAGTTGCCTGAATGTAAAATGCACCGCCTGAGTCCTCATCGGTCATATTTACCTGAATTGCAAAATCAGAGTCGAGTTTTGTCAAATCTGCACCGTCAAATTTTGTTTTAATTTTAGAAAATGCCTGTTCAAATGTCATTTTACCTGACCTCCTGTAATTTTTTAGGGGATAAACTTATCAAATAAAAAGGCAGCCCCCGAAGAATACCCCAAAAGCCGCCCCTAAAAACAAATTTACGCAGAGTAAACACTGCACTGCTTCTTGTCTCTACCTTTTCTCTCGAACTTAACCTTACCGTCAATCAAAGCGAAAAGTGTATCGTCGCTACCGATGCCAACATTGTTGCCCGGATGAATTTTTGTGCCTCTCTGTCTTACCAAAATACTGCCAGCGTGTACCATCTGACCGTCAGCGCGCTTTACGCCAAGTCTTTTGGACTCGCTATCACGACCGTTTTTGGTGCTACCCATACCTTTTTTATGAGCCATTAAAAACACCTCAGCTTTCCGAAATTATCGTTAATAAATTAGTTGTTGATTTTTTCAATTACAACCTTTGTGTAGGGCTGTCTATGACCCTTCTTGCTTCTCTCGTTTTTCTTTCTCTTCATCTTTAAAAAGTAGATTTTCTTTGCTTTGACCTGCTTAACAACCTTAGCTGTTACGCTTGCACCTGCAACTGTCGGCTCGCCTACTGTAAGGCTTGAACCGTCGGAAACAGCAAGAACCTGGTCGAAAGTCACGCTATCGCCCTCTGCTGCTACGAGCTTTTCAACGAAGAGTGTGTCGCCCTCGGAAACCTTGTACTGCTTTCCGCCTGTAACGAGTACTGCAGACATTGTGTTACACCTCCTTATAAATATGAAGTCACGCCCTCGTAGGTACCGTAAAACGGGTTTATAACCATACTCAATGCGGATACTACAAAATTATACACTCTTTTTCTGTAAATGTCAAGCATTTTTTTAAAAATTTTTAGTTTATGGATATATTTTCACATTTTATAAAAAAATATTAGTAAAAAACTTGACAATAACGGTAAAAATGAGGTATAATATTAGTTGTGGCAACTATAGCTTGTCTGTCGAGGTATAGTTTTTCCATTAAACAGCCGGAAATTGTTTTGCCGGAGGGAGGGAAATTAGATGTCAGAAATTCGTGTAAAGGACAACGAGTCTTTGGATAGTGCACTTCGTCGTTTTAAGAGACAGTGTGCAAAATCGGGCGTTATGTCTGAGATAAGAAAGCGCGAGCATTATGAGAAGCCGAGCGTTAAGCGTAAGAAGAAGTCAGAGGCTGCTCGTAAGAGAAAGTATTAATAGGTACAGTTATGAGTCTTAAAGATAAGCTGGCGCAGGATTTAAAAACTGCGATGAAGGACAAGGATACGGTTCGTAAGAATGTTGTTCAGATGATTCGTGCCGGTGTTCTTCAAGTTGAAAAGGATAAATTAATCACTCTTGACGATGAAGGAATTATTGACGTTATTGCGAAGCAGCTGAAGCAGCGCAAGGACGCACTTCCCGATTATGAAAAGAGCGGCAGGAGCGATTTAATTGCCGAACTTGAGGCAGAAATTGGTTATTTGATGGAATATTTGCCCCAGCAGCTTACCGATGAGGAGCTTACTGCGATTGTCAAAGAGGCGGTCGAAGCAACAGGCGCCGAAACGGTTAAAGATATGGGCAAGGTCATGGCTGCTGTAATGCCTAAAACAAAGGGCAGAGCTGATGGCAGAAGAATAAATGAGATAGCAAGAGGCTTGCTGTCGTAAATTTGTTGATTTTCCGCACAGTCCGTAAGGAAATGTGCGGATTATACGCTTGTGTAGCACAGTCGGTAGTGCAGCGCATTCGTAATGCGCAGGTCGTCCGTTCGAG
>JAFULX010000200.1 GCA_017483065.1 Clostridia bacterium
CCGATTGGAGAAAGAGATGGCAGAAAAAAGAGATTATTACGAAGTCCTCGGATTGCAGAAGGGTGCGTCTGATGATGAAATAAAAAAGGCATACCGTAAGCTTGCCAAGCAGTACCATCCCGACCTGAATCCCGATAATCCTGAGGCGGAGGCAAAGTTCAAGGAGGTAAACGAGGCATACGAGGTATTGTCGGACGCTGATAAGAAGGCACGGTATGACCAGTTCGGTCACGCAGGTGTTGACCCGAACTTTGGTGGCGGAGGTGCAGGAGGCGGCTTCGGCGGCTTTGATTTCGGCGATATATTTGATATGTTCGGCGGCGGCTTCGGCGGTTTTGGCGGCTCGTCAAGACGTAACGGACCTGTCCGTGGCAGAGATATAACAAAGGAGATTATCGTAAGCTTTGAGGAGGCTGCATTCGGCTGTAAAAAGAAAATCAATATAACACGCAGCGAGCCTTGTGAAACTTGCGGCGGCTCGGGTGCAAAAGCGGGAACAAGTCCCGAAACCTGTTCACGCTGCGGCGGCAGAGGTCAGGTTCAGACACAGACGAGGACTCCGCTCGGTTATATGACCAATGTTACAACCTGTCCCGATTGCCGTGGTACGGGTAAAATTATCAAAGAGCCTTGCCGTGACTGTAAGGGCAGCGGTAAGGTCAGAAATTCACGCACGATTGAAATTGACATTCCGTCGGGTATCAATGACGGACAGACAATGCAGCTGTCGGGCAGAGGTGAGCCTGGTGAGCGTGGCGGTCCGAGCGGCGATTTGCTTATTACGGTAAGAATTAAGCCGCACGATATATTCACCCGTGACGGCTATGACGTGTATATCAAATTCCCGATAACATTTGTTGAGGCGGCGCTCGGTGCAACGGTGAAGGTGCCGACGCTTGACGGCATTGTGGAATATGATATCCACGAGGGTACACAGCACGGAACAAAGTTCAGACTCCGTGAAAAGGGCGTACCTGCACTAAGAGGACGGGGCAGAGGCGACCAGTATGTTGTGGTTGAGGTGGAAATTCCGAAAAATCTTTCTTCAAAGCAGAAGGATATTCTAAAGGAATTTGACTCGGAAACCGAAATGAAGAACTATAAAAAGCAAAAGGGCTTTTTTGATAAAATGAAGGACTTGTTCAGGCAGGAGGACTAATATGCAACCGAATATTTATAAACTATCCGAAATGACCGCAGAGCAGTACGATTTCATAATGCGTCGTGCAGAGCTTGATATTACCGAGCAGATGAAGGTGGCAACCGAGGTATCAAACGACATTAAAGCACGTGGTGATGCTGCTGTTTTGGAATATACCGAGAAATTTGACCGTGTCAAGCTCACGGCGGAGCAGATGAAGGTCACACCCGAGGAGATTGAGGCAGGTTATAAAAATCTTGACGCCGAAACCCGTGAGGCTATCGAGTATGCGTACAAGAATATATATGATTTCCACGAAAAGCAGCTCCCCGAGGAAATGTGGTTTACTATGGTTGATAACGGACTTATGGTCGGCGAAAAGACAACACCGATTGTTGATGTATGTCTGTATGTTCCGCACGGTAAGGGAAGCTTTCCGTCAGTTCTGTGTATGCTTGGTATCCCTGCGGTAGTTGCAAAAGTACCAAGAATAGTTGTTGTTACACCGCCGAACGAAAAGGGCGAGGTTGACGACGCTATTTTAGCTGCGGCAAAGATTATCGGTATCACTGAGATATATAAGGTAGGCGGTATTCAGGCTGTTGCGGCTGTTGCGTTCGGTACGGAAACAATCCCTAAGTGTCACAAGATTATAGGACCCGGAAACAGCTATGCGACTGCTGCAAAGCGTGTTCTTGCAAGCTACATAGACGCAGGACTTCCTGCAGGTCCAAGTGAGGCGATTATCCTTTGTGACGACAAAGCTGACCCCGAAAAGGTTGCCCTCGACTGGATGATTGAAGCGGAACACGGCCCCGACAGTGCGTCACTTCTCGTAACACACTCCGCTGAGCTTGTGGAAAAGGTTATTCCAATTGTAAACAGACAGCTTGAAAAGATTTCCGAACAGAGAAGAGAATTTGTAACAACAAACTTCACTACCTATGGCGGTGTTATTCTGACCGACTCTCTTGAAGAATCAATTAAATTTGTAAACGAATATGCTCCCGAGCATATGGAGGTTATGACCGAAAAGCCGTTTGAAACCCTGCCCAAAATTAAGAATGCAGGCGAAATTCTGCTCGGCGACTATACTCCTGTTACGCTTTGTAACTTTGTCCTCGGACCTAACGCAATTCTGCCCACGGGCGGCTTTGCAAAGACATATTCCAGCGTATCTGTAAACGACTTCCTCAAGCGTTCCTCTGTCGGCTATGCGTCGAAGGACGGCTTTGAGGGTGTAAGAGGTTATGCCGCACGTTTTGCAGATGTTGAGGGCTTTGATACACACGGACTTGCTGTAAAAGAGAGAAAGTAAACTCAAACGTTGATTTGAAATGGAGGCTCATTATATGGAACGAATAGAGGTAACAAGAACGACCACAGAATCGGTAATGTCGGTAGTGCTTGATTTTGCACAGCTTGCAAAGGATTACCGAGAAAAAATCAATACGCCGATAACCTTCCTCAATCATATGATAGAGCATATTGTCTGGAGGAGCGGCATCAATATTGAGGTTGATGTCAACCTTGATAAGTTTTTGCTGACGCACGTTATATGTGAGGATTTAGGACTTGCACTCGGCAAGGCTGTTGCGGAGTATCAAAAGCGTATGGTATCAAACGGAATTGTAGGCTACGGTGACGCATACGGCATTATCGACGAGGCTCGTGCACACACGCTTATCAGCTTTGAAAGCAGAACCTATTGTGATGTTGACCTTGGCGGCATAGCTGTCACGGACGAGGTTGAGGGTATGTATAAAGAGGATTTGGAAACCTTTCTCCAAGGCTTTGCGGAGGGTGCAAACTGCACCTTGCAGATAGTACTTGAAAAGGGTGCAAACGGTCACCATATTTGGGAGGCAATATTCAGAAGCTTGGGTGCGGCACTTGCGGCTGCGCTCAGACTTGATGCGTCAAGAATTGGTATGACCTCGGGCGTTGCAGGTGCTATTTCCTGGGAAATAAAATAAATAATCAGCCGACTGTATTAAGCGTATAGTCGGCTTTGACTTATTGAGGGATAAATTTTTGACTATGGGGGATATATATGTCACAGTTAGCAAAGTTTTTGGATAAATATGATATACTTCTCTTTGATATGGACGGAGTAGTGACGAGCGAGCAGAACTATTGGACGTCTGCGGCACTTACTGTATGGGAATGGATTAACTCTGACAAACAAAGCCTGTCTGCCGCTGATATGCAAAATAATGCCGCAAAAATAAGGGCAGATGTATTTTGCAGCGACAGAACAATTGACCTTTTAAAGCGTAAGGGTGTTAATTCCAATTGGGACTTGGCATATGTGGTTTTTGCCGCCTGCAAAATTCTGGATACAACTGATTTTGACAGGGTTTATAAATTCTGTGAGGGACTTTCCGACAATATACTGGACGAATATTCGCCGCTCGGTGACAAGCTGTCGGAAATAATGAATGACGACGGGGCAAGAAACGGCAAAGTCTGGAATTCCCTTATGGAAACCTTTCAGGAATGGTTTTTGGGAGATGCACTTTTTGAAAAGGAATTTGGCAGGAAACCGACCCTTTGCGGTAAAAGTGGCTTTTTGTTTGCGGAAGTACCCGTTATAGATGGTGAAATTCTGAAAGAGCTTTTTGCACTGTTGTCAAAAACAGGAAAACGCCTTGCAACAGCAACGGGCAGAGTACATACGGAAATTTATCCGCCTCTTGAAAAATTCGGACTTCTTGACTATTTTGCCAAGGACGGAATTGTAAACTATACTCACGTTATGACCGCAGAACGTGAATATAACACAAATCTGACCAAGCCGCACCCGTATATTTTCCTCAAAGCGATGCTTGGTGATAAATTTCCTGACAGTAAAATTATTGCAGAGGATTATGACAAATCGCTGATTTCACGCACGCTTGTTGTAGGTGACGCAGGTGCGGATATTCTTGCGGCTCGTGCAATGGGTGCAGACTTCTGTGCGGTACTCACAGGCGTTTCGGGACAGGCAGGAAGAGGTTATTTCGAGGAAATGAAATCGGAGTATATATTTGATTCTTTGGCAGGCTTTCTAAAATAACAGGAGGTTTCATCTATGAAAAGGGATAAGCTTATTGACTATGCACTCGGCAACAAAAAAGCGGATTTGGTAATAAAAAATGCGAAAATTGTTGATGTATTCTGCGGCGGAATTATTGAAGGCGATGCTGCGGTTGCGGACGGTATTATTGTCGGAATAGGAGATTATGAGGGTGTGAGGGAGTATGACGCAAAAGGGAAATACCTGATGTCAGGCTTTATCGACTCTCACGTTCATATCGAGTCGTCGATGGTTACACCGTCGGAATATGCACGGACGGTTATTCCTAGGGGAGTGACGGCGGTTGTCTGCGACCCGCACGAAATTGCGAATGTATGCGGTATTGACGGAATTTTGTATATGCAGAAAAGTGCTGGAAAATCACCGATGGACTTTCATTTTATGCTGCCGTCTTGCGTGCCTGCGGCGGCTTTTGAGGACTCGGGTGCGACAATAACGGCGGCGGATACGGCAGAATATTTCAAGAAATATAAGTTTTTGGGACTTGCAGAGATGATGAACTACCCTGGACTTCTTTTCAAGGACGAAGAGGTGCTTGGAAAGCTCGATTCTGCTGAAATCATTGACGGTCACGCACCGAGCGTTTCGGGTAAAGAGCTTATGGCGTACGCAGGCTGCGGAATACTTACGGACCACGAGTGTACCTCGAAGGAGGAAATGGAGGAGAAGCTTTCGGCAGGTATGTACGCTCTTTTGAGGTGCGGCAGAATGTCCAAGGAATTTTGTGAAATGGCATCAGCTGTCAACCGTTTCAATGCTACGAGAATTGCATTTTGTACCGACGACAGAAATCTGGGCGATATTGTAGAAAGAGGCACGATACAAAATTGTATAGTAACTGCCGTTGATGCAGGAATGGATATTTTTGATGCAATCCGTGCGGCTACAATTAACGCTGCACAGTGCTATAAACTGAAAAACACGGGTGCTGTTGCACCTGGGTATAAGGCTGACCTTGTGTTGGCTGAGGATATCTGCCCGAGAGAAATTACTGCTGTCTGGAAGGACGGTGTTATGGTTGCTGAAAACGGAAAGCCGCTTTTTGAAAGAGCTGATGAAGAAAAGTCGGACAGTGTTTACGGCTCTGTAAAGGTTAAGCCGATTGATGAGAGTGATTTGGTGTGTGGATTTTCGCCCGATGTGCCTGTCATTTCTATTGTTGCAGGCTCTTTGTCTACTAAAAAGCAGATGAGAGAGACAGACGAAGGTCTTTCACATCTTGCTGTAATAGAACGACATAAGGCGACGGGGAAGATAGGCAGAGGCTATGTTGAGAATTACGGTATCAAAAACGGTGCAATCGCTTCGTGTATAGGTCACGATTCGCATAATATCACAGTTGTCGGCGATAATGCCTCGGATATGAAAATAGCAGTTGACGCACTCGGTAAGGACGGCGGAATTGCTGTCGTGTCAGGCGGTAAGGTTATGGTAACGTTGCCGCTGCCTGTTGCAGGACTGATGTCTGATAAAAGTGCAGAGGAGGTTATCTCGGGTCATAAAAAGCTTGAAGAAGCTGCCGAAAAGCTTGGTATAAACCCGAATTTAGACCCGTTTATGACGCTTGCATTCCTGTCATTGCCGGTTATACCCGAGCTCAGGCTCACAGCGAGAGGATTGTTTGATGTGACAAGGTTTGAATTTATTTAAACTTTTTTTGCAAAATGTATTGACAAATTACCGATTAGCCGTTATAATTTATTAAGCGGCTTGGCCTGGTAGTTCAGTTGGTTAGAACGCCAGCCTGTCACGCTGGAGGTCGTGGGTTCGAGCCCCATCCGGGTCGCCAACAAAAATACACGCACTGCAATGTGTGTGTATTTTTTTTGAAGAGCGGAGGAGGCGAGAACCAAGGTGAGATAAGTGAGGTTCCAAATCTGTGATTTGGCAAAACCGAACTTATGCAAGCGAGGGCCATGCCCGAGTCGCTGCCCCATCCGGGTCGCCAACAAAAATACACGCTCTGCAATGTGTGTGTATTTTTTTTGAAGAGC
>JAFULX010000201.1 GCA_017483065.1 Clostridia bacterium
AAAAGCATATATTGCATGGGGTGAACGCTGCCTCGACATGATAAACGGTATTTATGCCTTTGCTGTATGGAACAGCGTTGAAGAGAAGCTGTTCATCGCCCGTGACAGAATCGGCGTAAAACCCTTTTTCTATTATTCTTACGAAAACGGCATAATATTTGCTGCCGCCGAGGTGGAGATAACCGAGGGAGAGAGTGTGTTTGACGTGCTGCTGCGTACAATGCGTGAACACGGCATACATATTGAGTTTTCCAAAACACCTGCATATAACAGCGTGTATATCGAGGGCATAGGCAACCTGTATCAGATGGACTGCGGAGATATGTCGGGCTGGCTGTACAGAGTGAACGGCGAGATACCCGATAAAGGCTCGTCCGAGGTTTATATTAAGGACGGCGACAGGATAGAGTGGCTTTACAGCTGTAATTTTGGAGCAGATATCAGATAAAAATGAGGTAATAATGGAATTTTCAAAGCTGCACCCAACGGTCAATTTCATATATTTTACCGCCGTAATTTATTTTTCGGTCTTTTTGACGCACCCTGTAATACTGTCGGTTTCGCTTGTGGCGGCATTTATATGCTCGCTTATATCGCAAGGTGCGAAAAAAACGCTCGCAGGTCTTGCACTGATTTTACCGACAGCAATAGCGGCGGCGGTGCTTAATGTGATGTTCAACCACCGTGGTGTGACGGTGATAGCATACCTTTCGGGCGGTAATGCCGTTACCTTGGAGGCTCTTATGTTCTCGTTTGCAGCAGCGGCAATGATTGCGGCGGTGCTGTGGTGGTTTGGAACGCTCGGCAAGGTTATGACAAGCGATAAGGTGATGTATCTTTTCGGCAAGATTTTGCCGTCGCTGTCTTTGGCATTTTCAATGCTGTTATCGCTTTTTCCTAAGCTGAAAAATCGGTTTTCCGAGGTGAAAAACGCACAGCAGGCTCTCGGCAGGAATACCAACAGCGTTAAAGGTGTGGCAGAGGTGCTGTCTGCTGTTGTAACCCATATGCTTGAAAGCACGCAGGATACTGCCGATAGTATGAAGGCGAGAGGCTACGGCAGAGGGAAAAGGACTAATTACTCGAATTTCATACCGAGTGTGAGAGATTATATTTCGGGTGCATATTTGCTTATTCTGTGGGGATATTTGCTGTCTAATACGACGCTTTTGAAATACGAATTTTATCCGCAAATGCAAAATATCGGCATTAGTGCGAGGGAAATAAGCCTTTATGCGGCATTTTTGCTGATTGCGGTATTCCCGATTATAACAGAGCTTACGGAGGCTGTAAAATGGAAATATTTAAAATCGAAAATTTAACATTCCGCTATCCTGCCGCAAGCTTTGCGGCTGTGGAGAATATAAGCCTTACGATTAGAAAGGGCGAATTTATTACGGTCTGCGGTAAATCAGGGTCGGGGAAAAGTACGTTACTCAGTCTTTTAAAACCCGAGCTTGCCCCCTTTGGCGATAAAACGGGGGATATACACTTTTTGGGCGGTGAGTACGACAGCACCAAAATCGGGTTTATGCTGCAAAACCCCGAAAACCAGATTGTATGCGATAAGGTATGGCACGAGCTTGCATTCGGACTTGAAAATACGGGTATGGATACGGGTGAAATCAGACTTCGTGTTGCCGAGGTTGCATCATATTTCGGCATAGGTGAGTGGTATCATAAGAAAACCACCGAGCTTTCGGGCGGCGGGAAACAGATATTGTCGCTTGCGGCAATTGTTGCATTAAAACCGTCGGTTATCATTTTGGACGAGCCGACAAGTATGCTTGACCCGATTATGGCACACGAGCTTCTCGCCACCTTAAAGAGAATAAACACAGAGCTTGGAATAACGGTGATACTGTCCGAGCATAGGCTTGAAGAGGTGTTCGGAATATCGGACAGAGTGCTTGTTATGGACGGCGGCAAGGCTTTGGTTTTTGATACACCAAAAAATGTCGCAGCCTTTCTAAGGGATAACGGTCACGATATGATGCTTGCTCTTCCTGCAGCAACACGTATTTTCCCTGAAGAATTGCCACTTACGGTATGCGAGGGAAAGAATATTATTGCAGACCGAAAAGTTTTAAATGCCGAGCTTTGCAGAAGGGAAGAGGGCAAGGAGGTAATACTTTCTGCAAAAGACATCTGGTTTAAGTATGATAAAAATGAGCCTGATATACTCAAAGGCTTCTCCTGTGAGGTTAAGTGCGGAGAGATTTTTGCAATAATGGGCGGTAACGGTGCAGGCAAAAGCACTGCACTTTCGGTCATTGCGGGAGTGTTAAAGCCGTATCGGGGTAAAATCAAGCGTGATAATGAAATAAGAACTGCACTTTTGCCGCAAAATCCACAGCTGCTTTTTGTAGGGAAAACGGTAGGTGCAGACCTTGACGAAATATCGGACGGAATTGTGGAAATGCTTGGTGTAGACGAGATTTCAGACAAGCACCCGTACGACCTTTCGGGCGGCGAAATACAGCGTGCGGCGATTGCAAAGCTGCTCTTGACAAACCCCGATGTTATACTGATGGACGAGCCTACAAAGGGACTTGACGCACACACAAAGCAACAGCTCGGTGAAATTCTCACAGAATTAAAGAGCGAGGGAAAAGCGATTGTGATAGTATCGCACGACCTTGAATTTTGTGCGGAGTTTGCTGATAAAGGCGGTTTGTTCTTTGACGGTGCAATTGTGTCGGACGGCGAAATACACGACTTTTTTGCAGGGAAAAGCTTTTACACCACCGCTGCAAACAGAATTGCGGAGGAGGTTGTTCCGAGTGCGGTAACGGTATCGGAGGTTTCGGAGGCGATAGGCGGTAAAAAATCAGCAATACAAAAAACTGAAAAACGAGAGAGGGAACAGATAGAAAAAATCGTAGCAGCACCGACAAGGATAAACAAAAAACAGCATAGGCTTCACAGCATTATTTCCGTGGCAATACTTGCTGTTTTAGTACCGCTGACGACATTTTTCGGATTGAAATTCACACAGAATGAGGGGTACTATCTCACGAGCGTTGCCGTAATTATAGAAATAATGGCAGTTCTTGCAATTTCATTTGAAAGGAAAAAGCCTCGGGCAGAGCTTTTGGTGCTGATAAGCGTGCTCTGTGCCTTGGGTGCAGGAGGCAGAATTGCATTTTATGCCGTGCAGAGCTTTAAACCGCTTGCGGCAATTGTTATTGTAAGCGGTGCGGCACTCGGCGGTGAGGTCGGCTTTCTGGTCGGAGCATTGTCAGCCTTTGTGTCGAACTTCTTCTTTGGACAAGGACCTTGGACTCTTTGGCAGATGTTCGCATTCGGTATGATTGGACTTGTATCGGGTATTTTCAGCTCGGGCGTTATCGGAAAGACAAGAGTTACCTATGCGGTTTTCGGATTTTTTGCGGTAATAATTATTTACAGTATTCTGATAAATGCAACCTCGGTACTGATTTGGGAGCCGTCGCCGACAGCGGAGCTTATAATATCATCTATTGTACTCGGCTTTCCGTATGACCTTATCCACGCAGTATCGACTATGATATTCCTATGGCTGCTCGGTGTGCCGCTGACAGAGAAAATAGAAAGAATAAAACTGAAAAAAGGGCTTTGAAGCCCTTTTTTATGTGTGATTTGATTTGAAGATATCCGCAACCTCGGAAATGGTGATATATGCCGCAGGGTCGTTTTCGTGTACTATATTCTTCATACGGCTTATTTGGAAACGGTTTAAGACGAAATATATCATTGTACGCTCGGTGTCCGAAAAACCGCCCTTTGCGTCGATTTTTGTCATACCGCTGCCGAAGGCGTCCGAAAGTGAGGAGCAAACCTCGTTTGGCTTGGTGGTGATAATCATAGCCGCCTTTGAACGGTCGATACCTTC
>JAFULX010000202.1 GCA_017483065.1 Clostridia bacterium
AGACGCAACGGGACTCCATAGCTTTGAGCGTATCATAAAGACTTGCGAGAAGAAGGGAATAGTGTTGATTTTGTCACACGTCAACGAGCAGCCGATGAAGGCTTTTGTGAAATCGGGTATGTACGAAAAAATCGGAGCTGAGAATTTCTGCGACAATATAGACGAAGCACTCGCAAGAGCGGAAGCTGTGCAGAAATAATATTTGCTAAAATTGTTGACAACGGTAGAATAATGTGATAAACTAAACCTAATCATCAGCGTTTGGAAGAATATATTATCAATGATAGGAATCCAAGGGTGAGGATTACGACCGCTTATTTATATAAGCCAAGGCCACACGGACAGCCGGGTCGAACGCCGAAGGTCGGCTTTTGCCGATGGGCAGTCGCTTTCTGACTGCATTATTGATTGAGTTAAAAGCTCAAATTTTATAAGTTGGTTACTTTATAACCCTGTGCAAATGCACACATCGAACTTGTGAAACGGTCAATAAGAGTACGCGTAAGCAATCTTTACTTAAAACTCTAAAAACCTATCTGTAATATGCTTTTGCTGATATTTTGGTGTATTATGATTTTTTGCGGTGAACGATGTTTTTGCATTGTTTGCCGCTTTTTTATTTTTCGGTGGAGGAGAAGCCTGATATGAAAAAAATTATTGAGCTAAAAAATATTTCCAAGGAGTTTGAGGACGAAAGGGTTCTGAACTCAATTAACCTTGATATTTACGATAAGCAGTTTGTAACCCTTTTGGGTCCTTCCGGCTGTGGTAAAACCACAACCTTGCGTATTGTCGGAGGTTTTGAAACACCCGACGAGGGCGAGATTTTGTTCGAGGGCAGGAAAATCAATGATGTTCCTGCACATAAAAGGCACATCAATACAGTTTTTCAGAAATATGCACTCTTTCCTCATCTTAACGTGTTCGAGAATGTTGCGTTTGCTCTGCGTGTTCAGAAGCGTCCGAATGACGAGGTTGTAAGACGTGTGAAGGAAATGCTTGAACTTGTTGCATTAAAAGGCTTTGAGCGTAAAAACGTCACCAAGCTTTCGGGAGGTCAGCAGCAGAGGGTTGCCATTGCCCGTGCGCTTATCAGCCACCCGAGAGTGCTGCTCCTTGACGAGCCTTTGGGTGCACTTGATTTGAAGCTCCGCAAGGATATGCAGAACGAGCTAAAAAAGATACAGAAGCAAACGGGAATTACCTTTATATATGTAACGCACGATCAGGAGGAGGCACTGTCTATGTCCGATGTGGTTGTAGTTATGGCAGACGGACAAATTCAGCAAATCGGAACACCGACCGATATTTATAACGAGCCTGTAAATGCGTTTGTTGCGGACTTTATCGGTGAGAGTAATATTGTCGACGGCATTATGAACGACGACTATTCTGTAACCTTTTCGGGCAGAAGCTTTGAGTGTGTTGATAAGGGCTTCAAAAAAGGCGAGGCGGTTGACGTTGTTGTACGTCCCGAGGACGTTGACGTTGTGAAGAAGGAGGACGGTATGCTTTGCGGTACTGTCACATCTGTAACCTTTAAAGGTGTGCATTACGAGATTATAGTTGACATAGACGGCTTTAAATGGATGATACAGTCCACCGATTTTGTCGGTGTGGACGAGGAAATCGGCGTGTATATCGAGCCTGACGCAATACATATTATGCGTAAATCGGAATACTCGGGTCAGTACGGCGATTACTCGACCTTCAGTGACGAAATTGACGAGCTTTCCAATACAGAAACAGTAGGTGATTGATATGAATAAGACCAAATCGGGACTTGCCCGCTTTGCGGCAGCTCCGCATATAGTATGGACGGTGATGTTTATAGTAGCACCGCTCCTGTTTGTTGCCTACTATACATTCACCAACGCAGACGGTGCGTTTACGTTTGAGAATATTTTTGCATTGAAAGACCATATCACCACCTTCACGCTTTCGATAAGCCTGTCGGTTATTGCAACCTTTATCTGCTTTTTAATCGGATATCCGCTCGCATACATCATTGCACGCAGTAAGGAGTCCTCGCAGAAGATTATGGTAATGCTCCTGATGCTGCCTATGTGGACAAATCTTTTGATAAGAACATATTCTATGATGGCGATTATGGACGACGGCGGCTTTCTGAATGTGGTTTTGAGGTATTTTAATCTCGGCGAGGTGCATTTAATCGGAACAAAGGGTGCGGTTATTTTCGGTATGGTTTACGATTTTCTGCCCTATATGGTGCTGCCCATTTATACGACGATTTCCAAACTTGACTCCAATCTTCTTGAGGCGGCGAGTGATTTGGGCTGTAATAATTTCGGTGTGCTTACAAAAATTATACTTCCGCTCTCATCATCGGGTGTTATTTCGGGTATTACGATGGTTTTCGTGCCGTCAATCAGTACCTTTTACATCTCCCAAAAGCTTGGCGGAGGTACGTTTGAGCTTATCGGAGATACAATTGAGAGGCAGTTTCAGAACAGCTCGACATATAATGTCGGAGCGGCGATTTCGCTTGTTATGATGGTGCTTGTTCTTATTTCGCTTGCGATTATGAACAGATTTACCGAAGGGGAAGGGGGCAGTGAAAATTGAAGGCACTTTCCAGAGTTTACACCGCATTGGTATTTATTATTCTGTATATCCCCATTATCGTGCTGATGATATTCTCCTTCAACAGCACGAGCAACACGGGCGGATTTACGGGTTTTTCGCTTTATTGGTATAAGGAGCTTTTCAATAGTCCCGATACTTTCAATGCACTCAAAAATACGCTTATTCTTGCCTTCAGTGCGGCGACGATTTCAACGGTACTCGGTACTGCCGCAACCGTCGGAATAAATAAATTCCGCCGTAACATCACAAAAAGTGCACTTTTATCGCTGACAAATGTGCCTGTTATGAATCCCGATATTGTAACGGGTATTTCAATGATGCTGCTTTTTGTCTTTGTGGGAAATATTATCGGCAGCGAGGAAAAGCTTGGGTTTGGCACGCTTTTAATCGCACATATAACCTTCTGTCTGCCGTATGTAATACTGTCGGTAAGACCCAAGGTTTTGCAGATGAATAAGGCACTCCCCGAGGCGGCTATGGATTTGGGCTGTACACCCTTAAAATCCTTCTTCAAGGTTGAACTGCCGAACATTATGTCGGGTGTGGTGTCGGGATTTATTCTTGCATTTACTCTCTCCCTCGACGATTTCGTAATCAGCTATTTCACAACGGGCAACGATTTCCAGACCTTGCCGCTTTTGATTTATTCAATGACAAAAAAAGAGGTCAAGCCTGATATTTATGCACTTTCAACACTGATGATTGCGGCGGTTACAGTGCTTCTGATTTTATCGAATATTTCGTCAAAGGGTAAGACTGCAAACAGAAAGGCGGCGCTGAAATGAGAAAAATATTTTGCATATTGTCGCTGCTTCTTCTTTGCTCATGCGGCAGCGAGAGCGAGGTGCAGACACTTAATGTATATAACTGGGGACAGTATATTTCCGATGGCTCGGAGGAAAGTCTTAACGTAAATGAGGAGTTTGAGAAATACTGTCTTGAGGAGCTTGGCGAGGAGGTTAAGGTGAATTATACCACCTACGCCAGCAACGAGGATATGTACAACAAAATCAAGAGCGGCTCTGCCTCCTATGACGTGATTATTCCGTCCGATTATATGATTGAAAAGATGATTTCGGAGGGACTTTTGCAGAAGCTCGATTTTGAGAATATTCCAAATTACGAAAACGTCAACGAAGACTATAAGGGACTTTTCTTCGATAAAAACGATGAATATTCCGTACCGTACACCTACGGTATGGTCGGAATTATCTATAATGAAACAATGGTTGATGAGGCAGACGTCGGCAGCTGGGATTTGCTGTGGAATGAAAAATACGAGGGTAAGATTTTGCAGTTCAATAATCCCCGTGATGCGTTCGGAACGGCGATTTATTGGGCAGGCGACGATGTAAATTCCACCGACCCTGCCGTGTGGGAGGCAGCGGCAGAAAAGCTGAAAAAACAAAAGCCGCTTGTTCAAAGCTATGTAATGGACGAGATTTTCAATAAGATGAAAAACGGCTCTGCAGCGATTGCACCTTACTATGCAGGCGATTACCTTACAATGTATGACAGTAACGACAGTCTGAAATTCTATTATCCCGAGGAGGGCACGAACGTATTTGTAGATTCGATGTGCGTGCCGACCTGTGCAAGAAATAAGGAGCTTGCCGAGCGGTACATCAATTTTATGCTTTCCGACGATATCGCTATTGCGAATGCCGAATATATTGCATACTCCTCGCCGCATAACAATGTAGTTTCAAATGAGGACTATATCGAGGTTATGCTTGATTGGAACGAGGACGCAATGGACATTCTCTACACGGGCAACGAGGGCGTGAAAAAGACCTTTTACGAGAGTCTTGACACAGATACTCTTGCTATGCAGAACAGCCTTTGGGAGGACTTAAAAATCGAAAATTCCGTTGAGCCGTGGATTTATATTACAAGCGGTGCGATAGTTCTGTTTCTTGTAATTTTGCTTGCATACCGATATATAATTAAAAAAATCAGAAATAACTATTGATTGAAACAAGGGTGTTGCTTGAAGCAACACCCTTGTTCTATATTTTGTTATTCATTAAATCATCAAGAGTAATTTTGTCGAAATAGTCATTCACCATCTGATGAAATTCAGTCCACATAGGAAGTGTCAGACATTGACCTTTCCGCTCACAGGGCTTTGCCCCGCACTCAAGACAGGAAACGGGTGCAAGATTACCTTCAGTAAGCCGTAGAATTTCGCCGACAATATATTCTGAAGGCTCTCTTGACAGACGGTATCCGCCGCCCTTGCCGTGGACACCCTCCACAAGCTTGTTTTTTGAAAGAACGGGCATAATCCGTTCAATGTACTTGAGCGAAAGCTCCTGCCGTTCGGCAACGGATTTCATTGGAATATATCCCTCGCCTTTATGTTCGGCAAGGTCTAAAAGAACTCTGAGTGCATATCTTCCTCGTGTGGAAATCATCATAATTTAATACCTCAACTATTATTCTTCAAAAAGTGGTGTGGAAAGATACCTGTCGCCTGTGTCGGGCAACAGTACAACTATTGTCTTACCCTCATTTTCGGGACGCTTTGCAAGCTCTATTGCCGCAAATGCTGCTGCTCCCGAGGAAATTCCGACGAGAACCCCCTCGCTTCTGCCAATCAGTCTTCCTGTTTCAAAAGCGTCTTCATTCGATACCGCTATGATTTCATCGTATATTTCGGTGTTCAATACATCGGGGACAAAGCCTGCACCGATACCCTGAATTTTGTGCGTACCTGCTACTCCTGTTGATAATACGGCAGAAGAGGCAGGCTCAACGGCTACAACCTTGACACTTGGATTTTTCGATTTGAGATATTCGCCCACGCCTGTGATTGTACCGCCTGTGCCGACTCCTGCAACGAATATATCAACCTCGCCGTCGGTGTCCTGATAAATTTCGGGACCTGTGGTATCAATATGTGCCTTTGGGTTGGCAGGATTTACAAACTGCCCTGCAACAAAGCTGTTCGGAATTTCAGCCGCCAATTCCTCTGCTTTTTGGATTGCACCCTTCATACCCTTTGCACCCTCCGTTAATACAAGCTCGGCACCGTATGCCTTCATAAGCTGTCTGCGTTCAACGGACATTGTTTCGGGCATTACTATAATTATGCGGTAGCCTCTTGCCGCTGCAACAGATGCAAGACCTATACCTGTGTTACCCGAGGTCGGCTCAATAATAACAGAGCCTTCTTTCAGCTTTCCCGATTTTTCCGCATCATCAAGCATAGCCTTGGCAATACGGTCCTTTACCGAGCCGGCAGGATTGAAATATTCCAGCTTGGCTAATATTTTCGCTTTCAGGTTAAAAGCCTTTTCAATATGAGTAAGCTCCAAAAGCGGAGTTTTACCGATAAGCTGGTCTGCTGATGTATAAATGTTACCCATAGTTTTAAGCTCCTTTCACTGCGTCAAAACCGTTCTGCAAATCTCTGATAATATCATCTATATGCTCTGTTCCGATAGAAAGACGGATTGTATTAGGCTTGATACCCTGATCTGCAAGCTCTTCGGTTGTAAGCTGGCTGTGTGTTGTGGTTGCAGGGTGGATTACAAGGCTCTTAGCGTCCGCAACATTGGCAAGCAGCGAGAAAATTTTCAGGCTGTCAATGAACTTGTGTGCTTCTGCCACACCGCCCTTGATTTCAAATGTGAATATCGAGCCACCGCCGTTCGGGAAATATTTTTCATACAATGCGTGGTCGGGATGCTCGGGGAGTGACGGGTGATTTACCTTTTCCACCTGCGGATGTGAGGTGAGAAATTCTACGACCTTTTTTGTGTTCTCGGCGTGGCGTTCAAGTCTGAGCGAAAGCGTTTCCGTGCCCTGAAGGAGCAAAAATGCCGCAAACGGTGAAAGTGTAGCACCCGTATCACGGAGCAGAATTGCACGGATATAGGTTACAAATGCAGCCTTGCCTACAGCCTCTGTAAAGGAAATGCCGTGATAGCTCGGATTTGGAGCGGATATTGCGGGGTACTTACCCGATACCGACCAGTCAAAATTTCCTGAGTCAACTATAACTCCGCCGAGCGTTGTGCCGTGTCCGCCGATAAATTTAGTAGCAGAGTGAACAACGATATCGGCACCGTGCTCGATAGGACGAATGAGATACGGTGTTCCGAAGGTGTTGTCAACGACGAGCGGCAACCCGTGCTTGTGTGCAAGCTCTGCGAGTGCATCAATATCGGGAATATCGCTGTTAGGATTTCCGAGCGTTTCAATATAAATTGCTCTTGTGTTATCCTGAAGTGCAGCTTCTACCTCATTAAGGTCGTGAATGTTTACAAATGTTGCCGTAATTCCGAAATTCGGCAGTGTGTGTGCAAGTAAGTTATAGCTGCCGCCGTAAATGGTCTTCTGAGAAACAATATGACCGCCGTTTTGACCGAGAGCCTGCAAGGTATAAGTGATAGCCGCCGCACCTGACGCAAGTGCCAGAGCCGCAACGCCGCCCTCAAGTGCGGCAATTCGTTTTTCAAATACATCTTGTGTGGAATTGGTTAATCTTCCGTAAATATTGCCGCTGTCGGCAAGACCGAACCGTGCCGCTGCGTGAGCGGAATCACGGAAAACATAAGATGTGGTTGCGTAAATGGGTACAGCTCGGGCATCGGTTGCGGGGTCGGGACTTTCCTGACCTACGTGGAGCTGCAAGGTTTCAAATTTATATTCTGACATAAGATTACTTCCTTTCGATAATAAAATGTGATATAGCTTACTGATTTTGCAATTATCACATTCGTCCGAAACGGAAATTTTCTCTGACTAACTTTTCAAAAAGTGTTTTCATTGCTTTTTGCCCTCTTTCTTTAACATACCTTGTTGGTAGGTTAATAATATTATAACTCTATTTACCTACCAAGTCAATAGGTAAAAATGATATTTTACAAAGAATTTTATGACTTAGTTTTGTAAAATATTGACAAAAAGCATAGATTATCAATGGCACATACAATCCTTTGAATGACCGTTAATAACACCCATCGATTGCAGATATGAGTAGATAATGGTAGAGCCGACAAAGGTCATACCTCTTTTCTTCAAATCCTTTGAGATAGCATCGGAGAGCGGGGAGGTAGTTCTTTCGGTAAATTCCTCGA
>JAFULX010000203.1 GCA_017483065.1 Clostridia bacterium
AAGCACAAGAATGACGGTATATATCCACAAAAGCCTGCCCAGAAGTGACTTAAACACTTACCTCACCTCAAATTTGTAGCCTACACCCCAAACGGTTTTAAGCTGCCAGCCGCCGCTTGCACCCTCAAGCTTTTCACGCAGACGCTTTATATGCACGTCGACCGTTCTCGAGTCGCCGAAATAATCAAAGCCCCAGACCTCCTCCAAAAGCTGTTCACGGGTGTAAACCCTGTTCGGGTTGGAGGCGAGAAAATACAAAAGCTCAAGCTCCTTAGGCGGTACGTCTGTGAGTGTGCCGTTTATGGTAAGCTCGTAATTCTCAATATTAACGGACAGATTTTCATAGGAAATCTGTCGCTTGTCAGGCTCTTTTGTATCGCTGCGGCGTAAAACCGCTTTAACACGTGCTACAAGCTCCTTTGCCTCGAATGGTTTGGTGAGGTAATCGTCCGCACCAAGCTCTAAGCCGAGTACCTTGTCAAAGGTTTCCGATTTTGCCGTCAGCATTATAATCGGCACATTTGAGCTGCGGCGTATTTCACGGCAAACCTGCCAGCCGTCAGGCTCGGGTATCATAATGTCGAGAATAATCAAATCAGGATTTTCCGTGCGAAATCTTGACAATGCCTCATTGCCGTCCCGTGCAATTGTAGTCTGAAATCCCTCTTTTTCAAGATAAAGCCTGATAAGCTCAACTATATTGCTCTCGTCGTCTACGATAAGAATTTTACTGTTCATTTGAAATAACACTCCTTCGCATTATTTACCCCGCCCCGAAATTTACAAAAAGGGGAGGTATCCGACAGCACAAAATGCGTCGGAAATCAGCCTCCCCGAAAAATCTGAATTATATTATCTCTGAACTCTGCCCGAACCGTCGCCGCCAACGAGGTTATCTACATCAGCTCTTGAAACGAGGTTAAAGTCACCGGGGATTGTGTGCTTGAGTGCAGATGCCGCAACACCGTATTCAAGCGCAGCCTTGAAATCCTTGCCGTCCATAAAGCCGCAGATTGTACCGCCTGCAAAGCTGTCGCCGCCGCCTACACGGTCAACGATGGGGCTGATTCTGTATTGTCTTGAATGATAGAATTCCTTGGTATCTCTTGAATAGATGCAAGCCGACCAGCCGTTATCGGAAGCGGAATGGCTTACACGCAGTGACGAGATAACGTATTCAAAGTTAAACTTCTCAACCATCTGCTCGAAGATATCCTTGTAGCCTGCAAGCTCAAGGTCGCCGCTTGTAACGTCGGTTTTACCGGGCTTAAAGCCGAGAACCTTTTCAGCGTCCTCCTCGTTGCCGATACAGATGTCAACATACTGCATAAGGTTTGTCATAACCTTCTGAGCCTTTTCGCTTGTCCAGAGCTTTTTGCGGAAGTTAAGGTCGCAGGAAATCTTCACGCCCTTAGCCTTTGCAGCCTTCAAAGCCGCCTCGGTAAGCTCTGCCGCAGCGTCGGAAACGGCGGGAGTGATACCTGTGAAATGGAACCAGTCTGCACCGTCAAAGATTGCGTCAAAATCAAAATCTGCTGCAACAGCAGTTGAGATTGAAGAATGAGCACGGTCATAAACTACGTTGGAAGCACGCATAGCCGCACCTGTTTCAAGGAAATAAATTCCAAGTCTTTCGCCGCCTCTTGCGATGTTCTTTGTTTCAACACCCATCTTGCGGAGTGCCGCAACAGCACAGTCACCGATAGGATTTGAGGGAACCTTTGTCACAAACTCAGCGTCGTGACCGTAGTTTGCGAGCGAAACAGCCACGTTAGCCTCGCCACCGCCGTAGCATACGTCGAACTCGTCAGCCTGAATGAATTTCTCGTTTCCTGGAGTTGAAAGGCGGAGCATAATCTCGCCCATTGTTACTATTTTACCCATTTTTATACCAACCTTTCTTTAAGCTCTTGCTTTTTTGATTTCTTCAATAAATGCCTTTGCCTTTGCGGTGATATCGGCATAATCGCCTGTCTTAGCACCTGCTGTCAGGGACGAGCCTGCACCGACTGCAACAGCACCTGCCTTAATCCACTGTGCCACGTTATCAACCTCAACACCGCCTGTCGGCATCATCTGTGCCTGAGGAAGGGGTCCCTTGATATCCTTGATAATCTTCGGACCGTAAAGGTCAGCAGGGAAAATCTTAACGATATCCGCACCTGCCTCCATAGCTGTGATTACCTCTGTAATTGTTGCACAGCCGGGCATATACGGTACTCTGTAACGGTTACAAAGCTTTGCAGCCTCCAAGTTGAATGCGGGGCTTACAACGAAGTTTGCACCCGAAAGGATAGCAATTCTTGCGGTTTCGGGGTCAAGAACAGTACCTGCACCGAGGAGCATTTCGCCGTTTGTGTACTTTGCGGCAAGAGCCTCAATAACCTTGTGTGCACCAGGTACGGTAAATGTAAGCTCGATTGACGGACAGCCGCCCTCTAAACAAGCGTCACAGATACGCATAGCGTCGTCTGCACTGTTGGCACGTACAACCGCAACAAGACCAGCATCGGTCATCTTGGTTAATACCTGTTCCTTTAACATATGTATTCCTTCTTTCATATTTATTAAAAATTTCTTCATTATACATTATACCACTATGCTCCTGCAAATTCAAGTATCAATTTACATTTTTTTATAGTATAAGCGAAAAAATTAAAATTAAAAATAAATGTTAAAACTAACAGCAGACGACAACGCTTTCAGATTGGTAATAAAAATATAACGGGACGCCGACAGGCGTCCCGTTTATGTTATAATAGCGTATGTTCAATCAGTATTTTCAAGCCGATTACAATAAGTATCACACCGCCTGCGATTTCCGCCTTATTGCCGAATATATCGCCGCAGCGGCTACCGAGATATACTCCAAGCGTACAGACGAAAAAGGTGACAACACCGATTATTGCCGAGGAAATCAGCACGGGCGAGGCAACCGTTGCAAAGGTTACGCCGACCGCAAGTGCGTCAATGCTTGTTGCGATTGCAAGGATTAAAAGCGTTTTAAAGCCGAGCGGGTTGTCTGTTTTTTTGTCCAAATCGCTCTCGCTTATCGCTTCATAAATCATTTTTCCGCCGATTAGTCCCAAAAGAGCAAAGGCAACCCAATGGTCGAACGCTTCGATAACACTTGCAAAGGTAGTACCTGCAAGGTATCCTAAAACAGGCATAATAAACTGAAAAACACCGAAAAAGAGTGCGATTTTTACCGCCTCGCTGATTTTAGGCTTACCGAGTATTATGCCGTCGCTGACCGAAACGGAAAATGCGTCCATTGCAAGACCGATGCCGAGCATTACTGCCTGAAAAACGACGTTCAGATAATATGACAACTAAAAGCGCCTCCCTTTAATATATCTCAATTGTCTTGTCACGCTGCATCAGCTCGTAAACCGCATCACGGGCCGACTTGTTTTCGTATAAAACCTTATGCGCCGCTTCGGTTATCGGCATAGAGACGTTGTATTTTTTGGAAAGCTCGTATGCAGCATTGGCGGTATTGACGCCCTCGACCACCATATGCACCTCGTCGAGTGTTTCGGAAAGCGACTTACCCTTGCCGAGAAGAATTCCCGCACGACGGTTTCTCGAGTGCATACTCGTGCAGGTTACTATCAAATCACCCACACCCGAAAGCCCCGCAAAGGTTTCACGCTGTGCACCCATTGCAACGCCGAGCCTTGTAATTTCGGCAAGTCCTCTTGTCATAAGTGCCGCCTTGGTATTATCGCCGAAGCCCAGTCCGTCCGATATTCCTGCACAAAGAGCAATTACGTTCTTGAGTGCACCGCCAAGCTCCAAGCCGATGATATCATCGCCTGTGTAAACCCTGAACACCTCGTTCATAAAAATATCCTGAATTTTTTTGGCAATTTCGTGACTTTCGGCAGCAACAACATTTGTTGTCGGCAAGCCTCTGCTAACCTCCTCTGCGTGTGACGGGCCGCTCATAGCGGCAATCTGTGCCTGAGGAATTTCCTGCTTGTAAACCTCGGAAAGACGAAGGAGAGTACCTTCTTCAAGGCCCTTTGAGATATTAAGAAAAAGCTGTCCTTCTTTAATATGCGGTGCAAGTGATTTTGCGACGCTTCTTGTCGCAACCGACGGCGAAGCACAGACTACAAGCTCACTGTCCTTTACACATTCGGCGATATCGTATGTGCAGGAAATACCGTCGGGAAAGGAAACCCCTGGGAGAAATTCCTTGTTCTCACGGTCTTTGGCAAGCCGCTCGCTTTCCGCCTTCTGCCAGCTCCAAAGTGACACCGAATTACCGTTATTTGCAAGCAAAATTGCGATTGCACTGCCCCAACCGCCCGAACCGATTACAGATACCTTCATTTGTGGCTTCACTCCTTTTTTGCTCCGAGTTTATTTTCCGTACCTCGGATAAGTCTTGATATATTTGAATGATGACGTGCGATTATAAGTACTGCCAAAGCTGCGGCGAAAACAACCGACATAACATCAATGTCGCCGCCGATAAGTCCTGATGCAAGATGCAGAACAGGGAACAGGAATGCCGCAATTACCGAGCCGAGCGAAACATAGCGTGAAATTGCCATTATCGCAAGTGCAATCACAAGCACCGTCAAGCCGATTTTCCAGTCGAGTGTAAGTATAACACCAAGGCTTGTAGCAACGCCCTTTCCGCCCCTAAATTGGAAGAATACGGGGAAATTATGTCCTAAAACTACGAAAAATCCTGCAATGTAGGGAAGTGAGGCGAGCAGAGTGCCGTTGGCAGGGACATCTGCAAGCTGATTGTCCGCAAGCATTGCCAGAAGTACTGCGACAACGCCCTTCAGCACGTCGCCTATAAGCGTGAATGCCGCCATTTTCTTGCCGTGGGTACGGAGCATATTTGTCGTGCCTGCATTGCCCGAGCCTGTCTGGCGGATATCCGAGCCGTAAAGTGCTTTTGAAAGAATAATCGAGGTGTTTACGCTACCTATAAGGTATGCCGCTATAACCGTTAATATGCTGATAAGCCAAATCATAAATTCATTCTCCTTTATACTTATTTGTCCTTGTCTTTTTTCTCACGAAGGATAAATCTTATCGGTGTACCCAAAAAACCGAACGCTTCACGGATACGGTTCTCGATATAACGAAGATAGGAATAGTGGAACAAGTCGGTCGAATTGCAGAACAGCACGAAGGTGGGCGGCTCTGCCGAGGCTTGTGTTCCGTAGTAGATTTTGAGACGTTTGCCCTTGTCCGCAGGCGGCTGCTGACGTGCTATTGCGTCGTTTAGGATATCGTTGAGCATACCTGTCGAAATTCTGCGTTTGTGCTGAATATTCGCATCGTTTATCTCCTCGAACAGCTTGTCAATCCGCTGTCCCGTCTTTGCGGAAATGAACACAATCGGTGCATACTGCATATACGCAAAGCCTTCTTTTACGCTGTCGGTAAAGGCTTTCATCGTTTTGGTGTCCTTTTCTATCGTATCCCATTTATTAACGGCAA
>JAFULX010000204.1 GCA_017483065.1 Clostridia bacterium
GCAGCAGCTATGACTTTGCAGATAAATTCGGCAGAATTTCTGCAATTGCACATGGGGTACTCGGTACAACGGGTATGGAAACAGCGGAAATCCTGCGTGGAGTTACAGCCGAGAAAAAGCCTGATTTGGTTATTGCTGTTGACGCATTTGCGGCAGGTGATGTTAAAAATATTGCTTCAACGGTACAGGTTTCGGATACAGGGTTGGTTCCGGGCGGCGGTGTTGCAAACCGACGTAATGCAATAAACCGTGAAACTCTCGGCGTGCCTGTGATTGCTGTCGGTGTTCCGACGGTTGTTGACGCAGAGCTGCCCTCGGGCGGCAGGTGGGAGGGCGAGCCTTTTTTCGTAACACCCAAGGATATAGATGTTGTAATTGACCGCCTTGCAAAAACCATCGCAAACGGAATAAATCTTGCGGTGCATAAAAATCTTACGGTAGAGGAGATAGAAAGCTTTGTCGGGTAGGCTTGACATTGACGAAAAAAAGTTGTAAAATATATCCATTATATAATTTGGAGGCTATAATGTTACAATCACGAGCAATCAATGAGAATATAACTGTTTCCTATATACCGATGGGAAAGCTGAAAACTACCACAGTCGGCTTTTATGTGCATTGTCCGCTAAACAAAAAAACAGCGTCAAAAAATGCGTTACTGGCGGCGATACTAAAGCAGGGTACAAGGGCTTATCCATCAAAGCAAGCACTGACAAGAAAGCTTGACGAGCTGTACGGCTCAACACTATCGGCAAGTGTCAGCAAAAAGGGTGAGGACCATATCCTGACCTTTGACGCAGAGTGTATTTCAGATAAATATATTATGAGCGGCGAAAAGCTGTTAGATGAACTGCTGTCTGTGCTTTTCGGTGTTATTTTTGAGCCGAAATGCGAAAATGGTGCGTTTGATGAACAGATTTTTGTTCAGGAAAAGAAAAATCTTGTCGACCGTATAAAGGCAATTGTAAATGAAAAAAGAGCTTATGCAAATGAGCGTCTGATTGAGATTACAAGCGAGGGTAGCGGCTATGCCGTATCACGTCTCGGTGATGCCGATACAGTTTCAGGTCTTGATAATAGTGAGCTGTTCAGCTATTACAAGAATATGATAACCTCATCGAAAATTGATGTTTACGTTGCAGGTGATGCGGATATAAATGCGGTTTGCGACAGACTGACTTTACTTGCAGCAAACCTTGATTTTACTAATGGTAAAATTCCTGACACAAAAATTCTTGAAGGTAAAAAAGAGGTAAAGACGGTCACAGATAAAATGGAGGTCACTCAGGGTAAGCTTGCAATGAGCTTTGTAACAGGGATTGACCCGACCTCGGAAGAGCAGTGGGGACTTACGGTTGCCAACAGCATTTTTGGCGGAGGTGCACACTCTAAGCTATTCAATAATGTGCGTGAAAAGCTTAGCCTTGCCTATTATGCCGGAAGTCAGCTTCATAAGCTTAAAGGCTTTATTGCGGTAAATGCAGGTGTTGAGTTTGAAAACTTTCAAAAGGCTTATGACGAGATAATTCTCCAGCTTGACGAGCTTAAAAAGGGTGTAATCAGCGAACAGGAATTTACTGCCTCTAAGATGGCACTTATCAATAGCTTAAATTCCTATTATGATGACCAGCTTTATATGCAGGGGTTTTATCTCGGTGAAAAGATTGCAGGCACAAATTACGATATTGATTACTATATTGAGA
>JAFULX010000205.1 GCA_017483065.1 Clostridia bacterium
ATTTGCGGCTGAGCTCCGAAACGCCGACAAGCTCATTTTCAGCTGCGATACCTTCTATCACCTTTATAGCATTTTCGGCAGCAGGTGCATAATTTGACATTGGATTACACTCCTTTTTCTTTTTTAAACCTATCAATAAATTCCTTTTGTGTATTTTTTGAAAGCTTGGTAAATCTTCGGCTGTATCCGCCAATTCTCACAATTAAATAAGGATACTCCTCAGGCTTTTCATATGCCTTTTCGAGAAGCTCAATATCAATACTGTTGACTTGCAGCTGCAGTCCTCCCAACTCAAAATAAGTCTTTATAAGCGTCTTGATTTTATCTCTTTTTTCTTTGGTTTCAAGCATAGCCTTATCAAAATACAAATCAACAGGCTGACCGCCCGAAAAAAGCTCTTGCTTCAAAGAAGCCGCCGACACAATAACGCTTGTCGGGTCAGCAGTCCTCACATCATTTGTCGGTCCTGCATTTTTTGCCACAGGCGTACCCTTAAGTCTTCCGTCGAGGGTAGTGTAAAGATTATTTCCAAACGGCACATTTTCGTGCAGGGTGTGCAGTGAGGGAATAAAATAAACATTATCAAAGCTTAATTCTTTGCATAAACTTGCCGTTATTTCACATAGCTTTAATGCAATATTGTCTGCATATTCACAGTTTGTTCCATATTTACCGCAGGCTCTGATATCCGCCAAAACCTGCTCGTAACCCACGAAATCGTATTTTACAGCTTCAACATACTCCTGCATCGTGTATTTTTTCTGTTTAAACACAAGAGTATCTATTGCACAGATAGCATTCACCGTGTTTGCAAATGCAAATGCTTCTACTGTTTCGGTATTATATTTTGCACCGACAGCACGGTCAAGACCTGTTTCAACACACCCCTTGGTGATTGCCGATAATAAAGGATTCGGGGTGTTCACGGCACAGTTTTGCGCATTTTTGCGGTTAAATACGAATACCACCTCAAACAATTGTCTTAAATATAGCTCGTATGCCTCAAGTAATTGTTCTAAATTTTCAATTTTATCCGAATACATTTTTTTGACAGCAAAGGGCAAATCATAGAAAATACCTCTGCCGGCATTTACCACAAGCTCCAAAGGCAGATGCATATTAAACACACAGCCCCACATAGACGCAATTTCCGCACCTGATATATATAAACCCATACAGCTGTTTACCGTAAAATTAATAGCTTCAGTTTGTGACACACCTCGGCTCAACAAAGCGTTGCGACAAGGTATTTCGCCGTAGAAGGTAGGCTGACCTATGTTAAAAAGCTGTATGTCGATACAGTCATCAATTATGTCTTCGGGAGTATTCGGATTAACTCTTACCGCAAATATAGGTGACGCCATACGCATTTCTTTTTCAACTTCTAATAAAATGCGTGAAAGCTCATTCATTTCATCGTTACCGTCTTTATCCATACCGCCTATATTCAAGGCACACGCTTCGTCACCATAAGTGTTGAGCAGAACAAACAGATTTTTTAAATATGCTTTTATGCTTTCTCTTGTTTCACCGTCCGCTATTGCTTTTTTATAAAACGGGTACATATATTGGTCTAACCTTCCAAGAGAGATGCTTGCCCAAAATACTTCGGATATAGGTATTAAAGTATGCATAATCCATACGGCAGAAATCGCCTCATAAAAGGTTTCGCACGGCTCATAAGGAACTTTTGAAAGAGCCTTTTTCATTTTTAACAGCCGTTCTTCTTTACTTGTTTCATACATTTCACCTGCCAAATCAGAAATACGTCTTGAATAAGTAATAGCTGCTTCTATGGAAATCAGCATTGCTTCAAGCATTTCCCTTTTGCTGTCGGTACAAGTGCTTTTCAGTTCGCTCTTGATTTCTTTTTCATAGCTTTTAAGTCCGAATTTAATAATATGTTCATAATCAATGCAGATATGACCCTTATCAAAACGGAGAGTTATACCAAATCTTTTTTCTAACCCTTCTTTTATTTCCAATTCAGTTTTATTATAACAATCAACATAATCGAACTTTTTATTTTGCAAATCAGAATAATCATCACCGCTTTGACAGCCGTACCAGCCTGCAATCAAATCATTTTCCTTAATACAAACAGGAATTTCTTCGCAGGTATTTTTGAAAATCAAGGCTTCTCTTGTTACGGCAGGAAGATTTTTTAGATAGTCGTATTCTTTATTTTTAAAATAATCATAAAAGTTATAAAACATTGTTAACTCCTCTCAATAAGTGCTGTCTGAACGTCCTCGTGCAGTCTTGTAAAATATTCACTATAACCGCTTATTCTTACTATCAGGTCACGGTACTCATCGGGTTTCTCCTGTGCTTTTTTCAAGATTTCGGCATCAGTTACATTGATTTGAAGATGAAATCCGCCCTTTTGGAAATATCCTTTTATGAGTGCTTTGAGAATTTCATCGCCCTTTTCACCGCTGATATCCTTTTCACTTATACTGAACATATTCGGATTTCCGTCCGCAAAGCGGTCATTTGCTATATTTGCCGCAGAATTCAGCATTGATGTTACCGTTTTACCAACGCACAAATCAGACGCCGCAATGCCGTATGAAAGTCTTTCGCCGTCCAGTCTTCCATCAGGTGTCGCAGGGTAATTATGCGAATGTACATCGGCAAGGAAAATAAACAACCCTGCATAAGGAATAACACCTGCCGCTATTTCCCCGTTTTCAACAAGACCCGAAATAAACAGCGATAAATCCTTCGCAAGCTCGTTCGTTTCCGTGTTGTCAGTACCGTATTTCCCCTGCATATTTCTGCATCTTTCCGCAAGTGCACGGTCGGGGAAATTATTTTTTACTTGGTTTATAAACTCCGAATATCCGTATTGCTTCTGTTCAAACACCAGCTTTTTAATAACATAAATGCTGTCTGTCAATGTACCAATTCCGAGAATATTGATACCGAACATAGTATAATCACATCCACCGTGTTCTGCTGCAAGACCGCTGTTCAGGCAGCCGCCCATACAGATACTTTCAAACGGCGAAACGTCATTATTATAAATATTCGTCCAATTTTTCCTGAACTGCTCGAGTATATCGGTGTTATATTTATCCCAAAAATATTTTTTGAAAGCACTGTAAAATTCATCGTAATCGGTATATGCCTTATTTTCATCAAGAAATTCCAGCAAAATCTGATGCAGAAAAATCGCTCCCCCGTATGCCGTACATCCGTATGCGTTTCCGTCGGGATTTGCCTCATAGCAGCCGACAATAGCGTAATTTTTCGCATCTTTGTCCGATATACCGAGATTTTTCAAGGATTTTATTACTATATTATCATTAAATATTGAAGGCATACCGATTTTACACTTTACTAAATCAATCATTTTCTGCCATAATGTTTCGGACGTATTGTCGTTTATTCTTACCGATATCGACGGCTGCTGAACCGTTAGTTCCTGTGTGACCTCAAGACAAAGCAATGTCAATTCATTTTCTATATCTCCGCCCACTGTCAGGTTTTGACTTTCATCACCCTCGCAGGTTTTGAGCCAGAAGCACATCAAAAGCTCCTTTGCTTTTTCATAAGTAAGAGTTCCGTTTTCAATGTCCTTTTTATAAAGGGGGTACATATAATCGTCAAAGCGACCAAACGAAACAGCCGCCGCCATTCCCTCTGCGTGCAGAAACAGATGTACAAACCAGACAAGCTGCAATGCACGATGAAAGGTATCGGGTGCCTGTTTTAATATTGAATAACAGTTTTCGGCAACCGTTTTCATATCATTATTTCCGTTTAATTTGTATAAGTCCTCCGCCGCCTTTGCATATCTTTCGATAAAAACCGAAAAAGCGTCTATCGCTTCATCAAAGGCTTTTGCATCAACTGTGTCAAGCTTTGATATTTTTTCCTTAATTCCGCAAATACCCTCGTGCAAAATCATTCTGTAATCAACAATTATATGTCCCTTATTTCGATATGCCGCTCTGCTCCTCCAAAATCTCATAGAGCCGCAGATAAGCTCATTTTCATCAATCACAACAGGAATTTTTTCTGCAAAGCAGGATAGAAAATGTGATTTTCTGTAAATTTCTTCCTTGCCGCCAACGCATGCATATTCCTTTTGCGACAAATCGCCGTAAGCATCTATGTCGTCTGTTGTGTTGCATACAGCATTTTTCAAATACGAAATACGAGTATTCATCGTAAGTCCTCCTTATGCCTTTTTGACAGGTATATTTGTTTTTGATGAAATATTC
>JAFULX010000018.1 GCA_017483065.1 Clostridia bacterium
AACTGCCTGCCTATTATGACAGCTCTCAGCAGACCATTTTTGTTAAGAAGGGGCTTTCCGAGGAAGTGCTGTTCGTGAGTATGGCAAAAGAGGTATCGGCAGCAGTCTATAACTTTAAGCACAACGAGAGCCGTGATGCTTCCGATTTCAAATCCTTCTGCGTTGCCTATATGGTAAGCTCCCGTTACGGTGTGGATACCAGAGGGTTTGACTTTTCCAGACTTCCCAGAGAGTATGCGGAAATGGATACGCAGGCATTCAAGGGAGAGCTTGGCACGATGCGTGATGTTCTGGGCGAAATCCAGAGCGATATGTATAAGAGTATGGAAAAGAACAAGCCTGCAAAGAACAAAGAGCAGGAACGCTAATCGGAGGTGCAGACTATGAGAGAGGAACGATACCATATCGCACTTGACAAGTACGATAAGAATATCGTCATCAACGCCTTAAACACCCTGCGTACACGGCAGTTACAGGAGGAACGCCCCACCGAGCCTGTTGACGAGCTGATAAGCAAGGTGGCACACGCTCCGACAAAAAAGGTTAAGGTCGTGCATTGCAGGTGCAATGAGGAACGATGACCAGAAAACGAGCTTAATCCTTTCTGTCTGCGGCATACTTCCTGTCGTATGGCTTGCCCTGCTGACAGCACCCTATGTCAGCGGCGGTCTTGTAGAGATTATCCGAGGTCTGCCTGTGGCGATGGGCAATCCGTTTGAAATAATGGTATGTGAGGACAGCGTAAAGACTGTCCTCATTTTTTTACTTGCCTACGCTATGGGCATCGGCGTTTATTTCTCTACACGCAGGAATTACCGCAGGCGTGAGGAACACGGCTCTGCGAAATGGGGCAACGCAGGTGCTTTGAATAAGAAGTACCGAGATAAAGACCCGTCAGCCAATAAGCTCTTGACCCAGAATGTCCGTATCGGGTTGGACGGGAAAAAGCACCGCAGGAATCTGAATATTTTAGTCTGCGGCGGCTCTGGTGCGGGAAAAACGAGGTTTTTCTGCAAGCCAAATGCTATGCAGTGCAACACATCTTTTGTAATACTCGACCCAAAGGGCGAAATCGTCCGTGACATTGGCGGTCTGTTGGAAAATAAAGGCTATGAGGTGCGTGTGCTTGACCTTATTAATATGCACCGCAGCCATTGTTACAATCCCTTTGTCTATCTGCGGAACGATAACGATGTTCAGAGGTTGGTAACAAACTTGTTTAAGGCGACCACGCCGAAAGGCTCACAGTCGCAAGACCCGTTCTGGGATACGGCGGCGAGTATGCTGCTTCTGGCTCTGGTGTTCTATCTGAAATATGAAGCATCGCCAGACGAGCAGAATTTCCCGATGGTTATGGAGCTGCTCCGTGCAGGCGAAGTCCGAGAGGACGATGACAGCTATGTAAGCCCTCTGGACGAGCTGTTTGACCGTCTGGAAATGGTAAACCCAGAGCATATCGCCCTAAAGTATTACAGGGATTACCACAGTGGTAGTGCAAAGACCTTAAAGAGTATCCAGATAACCCTTGCCGCAAGGCTTGAAAAATTCAATCTGGAGAGCCTTGCAGGGCTTACCGCCACCGATGAGCTTGACCTGCCAAGTCTGGGCGAAAAGAAAGTAGCTTTGTTTGCTCTGATACCTGACAATGACACGAGCTTTAACTTTCTTGTCAGTATCCTTTATACCCAGCTCTTTCAACAGCTTTTTTATCTGGCAGACCACAAGTACGGCGGAAGCCTGCCTGTGCATTGCCATTTCATAATGGACGAATTTGCGAATGTTTCATTGCCTGATGACTTTGATAAAATCCTGTCCGTTATGCGTTCCAGAGGGGTATCGGTATCCATTATCCTGCAAAATCTGGCACAGCTCAAAGCCCTTTTTGAAAAGCAATGGGAAAGCATTGTTGGCAACTGCGATGAGTTTTTGTATCTGGGTGGCAACGAGCAAAGCACCCACAAATATGTGTCAGAGCTTTTGGGCAAGGAAACCATTGATACCAACACCTACGGGAAAAGCTCTGGGCGGAGTGGTAACTATTCAACAAATTATCAGATTTCGGGGCGTGAGCTGATGACCCCAGACGAAGTGCGTATGCTTGATAACCGTTACGCACTTCTTTTTGTGCGTGGAGAACGCCCCGTTATGGACTTCAAGTATGACATCTTGAAGCACCCGAATGTGAAGCTGACGGCTGACGGAGGGCAACCACCGTATATCCACGGAGAGCCTACGCAGGCTGTCGCAACCCTTGTGTTTGACAGTGATATTCCAGATAATGCCGTGAGCGTGAAAGCTGTCAGCACTTCCTATGAGCTTCTGTCCGATGAGGACTTGGAAGAAATATTCAATTTATAAGGAGGATTTACCCTATGAAACTTTTTAAGAAGAACGAGAACAAGAAAACCACGAAGCTGCCGATGACTAAAAAGGTTAAGAAAGGCTTCCGCTATTACTGTATGGCTGTTATGGCAATGACCTTTGTGCTTGGTACTTCCGTAACCGCCTTTGCTGCCAATGACCCCATTCAGGTAGTCAACAATCTGTCCGATTTCATTTTCGGTCTGGTGAGGGCTGTTGGTATGATTATGCTCGGCTTTGGTATCGTGCAGATTGGTCTTTCCCTCAAATCCCATGACCCGTCCCAGAGAGCTAACGGATTTTTGACCCTTGCAGGCGGCGTTGTCATTACCTTCGCAAAAGAAATCTTGACTCTTATCACAGGCTAAGATAACAGACTGACACAAAAAGATAACGGGAGCAGATCCGCCGAGTGCGGAACTCGCTCCCGTTATCTAATATCATCAAGGAGGTGGTCAAATGTCTGATAACTGGGTGGTACAGAATTTAGAGAACGCCCTAAACACTTGGAATGAGAAATTAGCCGAGATATGGCAGCTCATTACCCAATCCCCAGAGAACTTTAAGGGCGGCACGATATGGAATGTCATCGTGGATATTCACGGTGCGGTGCAGGCTATCGGACTTGCCCTGCTCGTGCTGTTCTTTGTTGTGGGTGTGATGCGTACCTGCGGAAATTTTGCAGAAGTCAAGCGACCAGAGCAGGCTTTGAAGCTGTTTATCCGCTTTGCCATTGCCAAAGGTGCAGTGACCTACGGATTAGAACTGATGATGGCACTGTTTAAGATTGTGCAGGGTATGATTTCCACGATTATGAATGCCGTAGGATTTGGCTCGGCACAGCAGACGGTGTTGCCGCAGGAAATCGTGACAGCCGTTGAAGACTGCGGATTTTTTGAGAGTATCCCGCTATGGGCGGTCACGCTGATAGGCGGACTGTTTATTACGGTGCTGTCATTCATAATGATTATGTCGGTATACGGCAGGTTTTTCAAGCTGTATATCTATACTGCCATAGCACCCGTACCCCTTTCCGCTTTTGCTGGAGAGCCGAGCCAAAGCGTCGGCAAGAGCTTCATTAAGAGCTATGCCGCTGTATGCCTTGAAGGTGCAGTTATCGTGCTTGCCTGCATTATCTTTTCCCTATTTGCTTCTTCTCCGCCTGTGGTCAATCCCGATGCGGCGGCGGTTACAATGGTAGAGGTTTTAGTACCTTTGCGGCTTTTTGTTTATTGCTTTTTATCAGAACGCAGGAGAAGCCTGCTTTTGGCGTTGGCTGTCGAAGCCCACCTCAATCTGAATTTACTTAAAAAATTCAGATTGGAGGTACACATTATGGCTTACAACAAAGCCAGAGAAGAAAAGAAATGGCGGCTCTG
>JAFULX010000206.1 GCA_017483065.1 Clostridia bacterium
CTGCTTTTTTTATAATAGCTTTCAAGGTAATCGCTTATTACAATTAAGCCATCCAGCTTCTTTTGCAGTACTCTCATTCTGAAGAACGTATCACTGCCCTTGATTATCTTAAAAAGCAGACTTTGTTTTTCAGTACCGTACCATTCGGTAACATCTGCGGTAAGCTTTATTCCATTTTTTCTGCAATATCGCAAAAGTCTTGCCATTGCAGCTGCCTGATAGTTGTAGCAGACAATCATTTTTACGTCGCCGTATTTTTCGCAAACCGTTTTTACCGCAGATATATCGGTAAGATATCTAATCCAATCCGAGCTTGAAGTTGGATACAATATACGATAGCTGTCAAAGCCTTGTACCGTTTCAAATGTTTCAAGCACATCTACACCCGAAATTTCCTCACGTCCGACGCCGACAAATACTACATTATAACCAAGCCTTTGAAAAATCTTCGCATTTGCAATAACACGGTGTGCCGCAGCATTTTTGTCGGGCAGTTCAAAGCCGCCGATATACAAAATTGTACCTTTCATCGGTATCTCCTTTTATAAGTTGGTTTTATACCATTCTATTGCCTCATTAAGACCTCGCTCAAAATTGTACTCGGGGTCGTAGCCGAGCAAGCGTTTTGCCTTGGATATATCAGCATTTGAGTGCTTGATGTCGCCCTTTCTGTCAGGACCGAAATTCGGCTTAATATCCTTTCCGAGTGCGGTTGTTAGAGTATTGTAAATATCAATCAGGTACTCCCTGCCGCCATAAGCAATATTGAATGCTTCACCCGCCGCCTCGGACGGTGCAAGACAAGCCTTCAAATTAGCTTCTATAACATTTTCAATGTAGGTAAAGTCACGGCTCTGCTTACCGTCACCGTTGATTGTAGGCTGCTCATTATTCAAAAGCTGCTTGATGAACTTGGGAATTACCGCAGCATATGCTCCCTCAGGGTTTTGACGTCTGCCGAACACATTGAAATATCTCATTCCGTAGGTATCAAGACCGTAGTGCATTGTATAAAGCTTTGCCCACTCCTCGTCGCATTGCTTTGTAAGTGCGTACGGCGAGAGAAGATTTCCCTCTCTGCCTTCCGTTTTCGGCAAATTAGGCTCATCACCGTAAACAGAGGACGAGGACGCATATACAAACTTTTTAACACCGCTCTGACGTGCGGCTTCGAGCATATTCAGCGTTCCGTCAATATTGTTTTTGCAGTAAAACAGCGGCATCTCAATCGAACGAGGAACACTGCCCCACGCTGCTTGATGCAAAACGTAGTCGATACCCTCACAAGCCTTAACGCAGGTATCATAATCCTTGATATCGCCCTCTACAAATTCATAGTTCGGGTGTGCGATAAGCTCGTCAACATTCTTTCGGCTGCCCGTCGATAAATCGTCAAGACAGCGTACCTTATAACCCATATTCAAAATTGTCTCGCACAGGTTGGTACCGATAAAGCCTGCACCGCCCGTGACAAGAAATGTGGAATTTTCGGGGAATTTTAAATGCTTGTAACCCATTGTTCTCTCTCCAATTTTATATTTATAGTCTCCAATAGCTGTATCCTGCCGCTTCGTATTCTTTTCTGTCAAGAATGCCCTTGATATCAAGAAGCACCTTTGTGCCATTTCCGAAGAGCTTGTCTATATCCTGCATAGAATAATGTGCAAAGCATTCGTGTGCAACGGCAACTATTGCTGCGTCCATATCCTTGATATCGGAAACATCAACAAACTCCACTCCGTAAAGATGCTTAGCCTCATCTGCGTCTGCCTCTGGGTCTGCAATCTTAGGCTCAATGCCGTATTCACGCAGTTCTTTTACTATATCAAAAACCTTGCTGTTTCTGGTATCGGGACAGTTCTCCTTAAAATTAAAGCCAAGTATTGAAACCTTTGCGTCATTAACTGACTTTCCTGCCTTAATGAGATTTTTAACACAGTTTTCGGCAACATATTTGCCCATATCATCATTGATACGTCTTCCTGCAAGTATAACCTGACTGTGATAGCCCATCATTTCAGCCTTATATGTAAGATAATACGGATCAACTCCGATACAGTGTCCGCCAACAAGTCCAGGTGAGAATTTGAGGAAATTCCACTTTGTACCTGCCGCTTCAAGAACAGATTTTGTGTCAATTCCCATCTTATTAAATATAATGGAAAGCTCGTTCATAAACGCAATGTTAATATCACGCTGACTATTCTCAATAACTTTTGCTGCCTCGGCAACCTTGATGGTCGGTGCTCTGTGCACACCTGCCTCAACCACCAGCTCATAAACCTTTGCAACAATGTCAAGTGTTTCCTCGTCCATACCCGAAACTATCTTTGTGATTGTTTCAAGTCTGTGTACCTTGTCACCGGGGTTAATTCTCTCGGGTGAATATCCGATTTTGAAATCAACTCCGCATTTAAGTCCCGATTCCGCCTCAAGTATGGGTATGCATACATCTTCGGTAACACCTGGATACACGGTTGA
>JAFULX010000019.1 GCA_017483065.1 Clostridia bacterium
GAAACAACAAACACAGGAAAAGATACACTCTATTACTGCGTTGGCGGTCACCCTGCTCTGTCAATTCCCGACAGCACGTTTGATGACTGGGAGATTGCCTTTGATTGTGATGAGCCGCTCAATTCACTTATGGTTACACCCGATATGTTCATAGATGGCAAGACTACCTTCCCCGTCGTGCATACAAACGGTGTTTTCCCGCTCACAAGAGATTTGTTCAAATATGATACTCTTATTTTTGAAAACCTGAAATCTAAAACGGTAACACTCCGCACCAAGGACGGCAAGCACGGTGCAACTGTGGATTTCGGAGATTTCCCGAGCGTTGCAATCTGGACTATGATGAAGGACGGTGCCGACTATGTTTGCCTCGAGCCGTGGCAGGGTATGGGGCAGCGTGTCGGCGAAACATCATCGCTTGAAAACAGATGGGACGTACTTACCGTCGACCCTGACCAAACAAGCAAAAAGAGTTTTTCAATCGAGTTGTTCTGATTATACCGCAGAGGGCAGTGCATTAAGCACCGCCCTCTTTTTATATACTAATCAAAACTCTTTTTAAGTTTATTTATTGCTTTCTTTTCAATTCTCGAAACATACGAGCGGCTTATCCCCAAGTGTTCTGACACTTCCTGCTGTGTTTTACGCCTGCCGTTATCTAGTCCGTACCTCCACCTTATAATCTGCTGTTCGCTCGGAGTAAGCTCACTTTCAATTGCTGCACGCAGCTTTATTGTATCAAGCTTGAAGGATACTTCCTCCTCAACGTCTGCACCTTCGACTGCAAGTGTGTCGGACAGCGTCATATTGTTTCCCTCACCGTCACAGCCGATGGTTTCATCAAGGGAAATTTCAGATGCCCGACGCTTATTACTGCGCATTGACATCAGAATTTCGTTCTCGATGCAGCGGGCAATATATGCAGTGAGTCTTGCATTTTTCTCAGGGTTAAATGTGTTTATTCCCTTAATCAATCCGATTGTACCGATTGAAACAAGGTCATCGAAATTACTCTCGTTTCCGTATTTTTTCGCAATATGTGCAACAAGACGCAGATTATGCTCTATCAGTATATTCCGTGCAGACTCGTCGCCCTTTTGCATAAGCTCGGTATAATGTCTTTCCTCCTGCGGCAAAAGCGGCTTCGGAAAGCTTCCTCCTCCGCTGATATACTCGACAAAAAACAGCAGCCTTTCCAAAAGTGCAAGCAAAAATCCCATTACATTTTACCTTCCTTCCCTCACCGACAATATCAGTCGGTCAAGCAATAATTTTCGAGGCAGGTTAATTCCTCTCTTTATGATAAATAGGTGTAGTTTGTCGGTTTTATTCCCGACTATTTGTCCCTTTTGACAAAATTTCGTTTTTAAGTGTTTTTTGCTTGCTAATTTTGGAAAATAATTATATAATATATGTACATAAAACTATGAAGGGATTTTTCTTAAAATGAGCCTGAATACACAAGAAAAGATACGCTGTCCGAAATGCGGTACACTAAACGACATCACATTGTGGCAGTCGTTGACCGTTTCGGACAGTCAGGATTTGAAGCAGGAGCTGCTTTCGGGCAAGCTGAATGTTCTTACCTGTTCCGATTGCGGTGCAAGAGCACTCGTGCCGACTCCTCTTTTATATCACGATGAGGATAAAAAGCTTATGATTTCCTTTATGCCGACAGAAACGGCTGAGGAGGCACAAAAACAGTTTGCTTCAATAAAAGAAAGCTCACGTCAGTCAGGTGAGCTTAACGAGCTTTGCGGATATAACCTCAGATATGTGTCCGATTACAACTCGCTGCTTGAGAAAATTTTAATTTTCGACAGCGGATTAAACGATAAAACTGTCGAGGTGATTAAACTGATGGTGCTTATGCAGGAGCCTGAGCTTGCCGAGAAAAGAAGCGCACTTTTCGGCAAAAAATATGAGGACGGCAGCGTTGAAATTATGGTACAAAATCTTGATGACGGTGCTGTTTTCACATCAAGAGCACCTGCCGAAACGTACACAACGATACACACCGAGCTTTTGCGGTCGGGTGTCAAGGATATCAGCTTTGACTGGGAAATGGTTGATAAGGATTATGCCGCAAAACTGCTCGGATATTAAAATCAGGAAAGGTCTGTACCTATATGAAAACCTACTACGGCACAGGTGTCGGAAACAGCTCGGTTTCAGGCAAGCTTGTGCATTACAGCAGAACAAACGGTGTCCCCGAGGCACGCAGTATTGCTGATACAGAGTCGGAAAAAAGCCGTTTTCGTCTTGCAAAATTTATTGCAGTCGGCGAGCTTAAATGTCTTTACGAAAAAACGCTTGCCGAGCTTGGAGAGTCTGCTGCAATGATATTTTACATACATCAGATTATGCTCGAGGACGATACATATACAGATATGGTCTGCTCAATCATTGACGGAAGAAAAATTAACGCAGAGCGTGCCGTTTATGATACCTGCAGCACCCTTGCAGGCGTATTTGAGGGACTCGACGACGGATATATGAGAGAAAGACGTGCCGATGTGTGGGATATCTCCGAGAGAGTTATCGCAATACTAAAAAGCGACAGCCGCTCATATCCCGTGCTCTCCGAGCCGTCAATAATCCTCTCCGATGACCTTTCACCAAGCGAACTGCTGCTCCCCGAAAAGGAACTGATTACAGGCATTGTTCTGACAAAGGGCAGTACAAACTCGCACACAGCAATTCTTGCACTGAAAATGAATATTCCGATGCTTGTAAATGTTGATTTGACAGGCGATACCCTTGCGAACGGAACAGCCGTCACAATTGATACGGATAAGGGTGTTTTAATTATTGAATAATATCAGAAAAAGCCGCATATTGCGGCTTTTTTCAAAGTTCAATTCTTCCCGTCCTTCAATCCGTCCTTAAGACCTCTCATAATCGTTTCCTTCGCTTTTTTTGCAACGCTTTTGTCAAGCGGCGGTGTATCATTTAAAGGATAATCAATGCCGAGCGACTTGTATTTCGGCTTTGCCATATCGTGATATGCAAGCACATCTATCGCTTTGAGCGTTTTCAGCTCTGACGCAAAAAGTCCGATTTTATACCAATCGTCCTCGCTATCGGTTATGTTCGGGACAACAACGTGGCGAAGCCATATTTCCACGCCACATCCGGAAATATAGTGTGCAAAATCCAATATACCGTCGTTTTCAAGCCCTGTCAGCTTTTTATGTTCCTCTTTGCTGATATGCTTTATATCAAGCATAACTATATCACAAACTGACATCAAAGCGTCAAACTCCGCGCTTTTTTCTTTTGAAAAGCCTGCACCTGAGGTATCAAGGCAGGTATGTATGCCCTTAGCCTTTGCCTTTGCGAAAAGGTCTGATACAAATTCCTTCTGCATAAGCGGCTCGCCGCCCGTTACAGTAATTCCGCCCGTGATATATTCACGGCATTTTTCATATTCGTCAAGAATTTCCTCTGCCGTCATCTCTGTGCCTTTTGTAAAATCCCACGTATCGGGATTATGGCAATAAAGGCATCGCATAGGACACCCTTGTACAAAAACCACAAACCTCACACCAGGACCGTCCACCGTGCCAAAGGACTCGGTAGAATGTATCCGACCTGTTATTTTTTTATTTTCCGAGTAATTCATAAAACGGTACCTCTCCCAATGAAAATTCTTTACCATTCAGGTATTCGAGCAAGCCTGCGTCCGATTTGAAGCAGAATTTCAGCCTGTGCGAGCAAAGTGCCTGACGGAAAATGCCTGCCGATTTGTTAATTTCATTTCTTCCGTACTTGCCGTCACCGATTAGCGGGTGTCCGATTGACGCAAAATGTGCTCTTATCTGGTGCGTTCTGCCCGTTTTCAGTTCGACCTCGACAAGCGAGCGTCCGCAGCCTTCCGCAAGCACCTTATATGCGGTTATTATTGTTTTGCCATCAGGAACAGGCTTATCAAATATTGTAACTGTCTTTTTTACTTCGTCACGTCTTAAAAAAGCCTTCA
>JAFULX010000020.1 GCA_017483065.1 Clostridia bacterium
GAGCTTTATAAGTATCAGAATTTAATAGGATATTCGATAAGTGAAAGCAGCACCTGCCTTGAATACTCGGGAAGTGCACCGAGCTCTTGGTTGGTGAGAACTCCGCTTTATACGGGAGAATCGGGCAGCAGCAACGATCAGGCTGCAAAAATCAAAATGGATAACGGCTCACGCTCTTCGACAAGAGATATGTCGAATGCGTTAAGACCTGTGTTTTTCCTTGACAAGGACTTTTTCGCCACGGTTAAAATTGACTCGACAGGTGTGGGAAGTGCAGTAAAAGCGGAAATGCTCGCCCAAGTCGGAGGCAGCACCGAGGCACTTATGGAAATGGGCTATTCGCTCGGTGATTTGATAAATATGGGACTAATTGAGTCAGATGACAGCATTATGGCTGAAAATGTAAGTCTGACTTATGAAAAAACCGCTCCGGGTTACTCGCTTACGATTGAATATGACTTTTCGGGCAGCGAGGACAAAAGCGGTACAATGCTTCGCTGGTATATATCCGATGACGGCAGCGACTGGGCGGGTATCAACGGCGAAAACGGCAGAACATACACGGTAAAAAATGCTGATTCGGGGAAATACATAAAAGCCTCTGTAAGGCTTAAAACAACTGACGGAAAATACGGCTCGGAAACAGATACTCCGAGCGTTAAGATAGACAAGGCACTCGCAAGTCCGCCGAACAGTATGAACAGAATAGAAGGACACAGTGCTGATACTCCGAAAGAGTATCTCATTGCACTTACAAACGGCACAAAGCTGTCCCTTCTTGATTGTCAAGAAACGGACGGCGGCTTTGAATACTTTGTAACAACAAACGAAAGCAGCGGTACAAGTCCTGTAAAAACGGTCATATTCGACCCTGAAAATGAGGACAGCACCGCATATGCGCTTGAAAACTTTATGTATAAAAGCGACCTCACAGACACCGAATGGGCAGACTGGAGCGGCAGTGATACTTACACCTGTACAGGTATTGACGCAACTGTGAAAAAGCATATCCTTCCGCACGAGTTTGTGACCGAGGCATCAAGCGGTGCGGGAATTAACAACGATTATTCCGTCAATGCACATATCGCATTGATGTCATATAACGAATTTGTGAAATATTATGACCGTTTCGGTTACTATATTTCTTCGGGCAACTATTGGGTATTAAGAAGTGCAAGAGCGGACGGCAAGCCGCTGCTTGTTGACAATACTACCTCCGACCCGTCCAAAAACGGCAGAATTACCTCGGGTGCAGTCGGAGGAACATATAAAATAAGACCTGTATTCTGGCTTGACGAGGACTTTTTCACAGATGTAAAGCTGACTGTGGAACAGACGGGCAGCGAGGTCAAAAAGCTTATTGTTCAAAACTACACCCGTGAAGAAATGAAGCTTTGCGGCTATACCGATGCTGAACTTAGCAGTATCGGCTTTGAGAATGCTGCTGTTTCAAATCTTAGCTTTGAGGGTGCATTTGAGGTAGAGCAGGAGATTAGTGTAAGCTATACCTATACCAACTCACATACAAGTGCGGTAAAAAATCAGAGATACGAATGGTACCGTGCCGACAGTACAAACGGAGTGTTTGAGAGGATAGACGGTGCGACAGGCGGAAGCTATGTGCTTACAGACGCAGATAATGGCAAGTATATAAAGGCAGTGGTTATACCGCTTACAAGCTTTATGACCGATGGCACTTCGGCTGAGCTGGTGAGCAAGGTGGCGGTACGTTCCGCTCCTGAATATATTGTCACAGCTGACAGTACGGGCTGTCCTGACGGTGCGGAGAGTGTAGCCGTTGACTTTACGGTTAAAAAGCTTTCCGAAGGTACGGGAGCAATAATACTGACGGTTTCGGTATTTGACGGAGAGGGTAACCTTGTTGCAATAGCTGTTGACAGCAAGGACGCTGTTGCACAGGGCGAAAATAGTTATAGTGTTTCTGCGGACGGATTTGAGGCAGAGGACGGCTATTACGTCAAGGTGCTTGCAATTGACAGTATAACAAATGCAAAACCGATTTTGACTAAGATATTCGGTACACAGGAAAGCCTGATGAGGACGGACACTTCAGATGTACTGACTCTTACAAAGGATAGAATTACAGGCAGATATGATGTACAGGCAAGTGTCGGCGGTACAGAGTATAAGTCTGCGGTAAGTATGATAGTTACCGACTCGGACGGCGGTATTATATATGCAGACTATGCCGAAACAGCAGAAGGAAAATTAGGTGCGGAGTTTATGATGCCGAAAAACGCAAAGAGCGGCGAATATACGCTTACCGTCGGCTCGTATGACGGTACGGCACAAAACAGTACATTCAACTATGTATCAATACAGGCGAAGGCACAGCTTATTGCTAAGCTGCAAGCCGATATTATAGGCGGAGCTGCAAAGGACAGCGTTGTGAAAACGGTAGGGGATAACAAAGCGGTGCTTGAGCTTGAAAATTCCTCCGCTGCACCGCTGGGTACTGCCAAGCTTACCGCAGTGTACGGCGATTTGTACGATTATATCAAGGAAAACGGTATTTCGGAAAAACTCAACGATTACATTTCAGCAAACGATATAACAGCTGATTTTGATGCGTTTGTGAGCTTTATTGAAAACAATGATAGTGCAAAGGATTTCGCCGATATATATTACAGATGTCTGTCGGTGTACGCACTTGCAAACTCAACCGAACAGAATGCAGCGAAGGTTATGTCGGAATTTAGTTCATATTACGGCTTTGAGAGTGAAAAGTGTTATCCTGTAACGCAGAATAAGTGGTTTAACAGCTCCTTGCTTGCCGAGCGAATGGCAGGAGGGGAGTACACCTCAATCGCTGATATAAAAGCAGCATATAATGAACAGGTATTCCTTGAGGGCATACATCTGGCTGATGATTATAACTATGTAATGACAATGTTTGAAAAATATGCGGCTGATTCAGGTATAAGCACGACTTACTATGATATGGTCGGTGCAGCCGATGCGGCAGTTGAAATAGTCGGTGAAAGCTTTGGAAACAAAACTGAGCTTGAGGACTATCTTGAGAGCGTTTATGAAGCAGGCTGGAAAAAGGGAGGCTCAGGCGGAGGAGGCGGTGCTGTTTCGGGTGGAATAACCGTATCCTCCGATATATACAACGCCAATCAGACAGCAAAAAGCTATACTACCTTCAACGATTTGGAAGGTGCAGTATGGGCGGCAGAGGCGATTGAGTATCTTGCGGAAAAAGGTATTGTAAGCGGTTATGAGGACGGCACCTTCCGCCCCAACGACACTCTTACCCGTGAAGCTTTCACAAAAATGCTTGTCGATGCAAAGGGACTTCTTGACAGTACCGCAGAATGTGACTATACAGATGTAACAGCTGATTTCTGGGCATACAGATATATTGCGTCTGCTAAAAACAACGCAATTGTGTCAGGTATGGGGGATGGTACATTCGGAACAGGTCTTTCTGTGACAAGACAGGATATGGCTGTTATGCTTGCAAGAGCGGCAGGCTTGTCCGCAGCATCGGAATGTGATTTCACAGATTTTGCCTATGTCAGCGACTATGCAAAAAACAGCGTAAGTGCTATGAAACAAAACGGTATTATAAACGGCTATGAGGACGGTACCTTCCGTCCCCAGTCGAATGCAACGAGAGCGGAAGCGGCTAAAATCATTTATGATATGTTGAAGGGAGGACTGCTGTAATGAAAAAAATAATTGCAATAATTCTTGTTGCCGCAAGCCTGTCTGCCCTGCATATAGACACCTTTGCGGAAGAACACAGCTATGATACACGTGCCGAAACGGTGCTTGAGGCAGTTGGTCTTGATACCTCTTTCAGTACAGGTGCAAGCATCTCAAGAGGCAGATTTGTTGCGGCAATAGCAGATTTTATGGGTCTGGGACACTCGGACCAAACTCCGTTTTATGATGTCGGAACAGGCAGCGAGTATTTCGGTCAGATTTGTGCGGCATATATGGCAGGACTTATTTCGGGTAAGGCTGATAAAATGTTCTACCCGAACGAGAACATAACCTACAACGAGGCAATAAGTATATGCATTACGGCAACAGGCAGAAAAATGTATGCGGTTGCTCACGGCGGTTATCCTGTCGGCTTTAATTATACTGCCGACAGCGAAGAGCTTGGCAAAAATGTTGCCGCAAGAGGAGATACACCGATAAGCGGAGAGGACGCTGTATGGCTGCTCTTTAACACCTTTAGCTGTGAGATAATCGGACAGGAAAGCTTTGGTGCGGATATTGAGCTTGCAGGCAGCGGCGAGACGATGTTCAGCTTTTATAAGGATATTGAAGTGACAGAGGGTATTGTAAAGGCTAACAGGCTGTCGGGACTTTATTCCGCAGAGGATATGCTTGCGGACAGAGCAAAAATCGGCGACCTTGTAATGGGTGACGAAAACGGACTCTGTGACGAGCTGCTCGGACTTTATGTTGAGGTGTATTATACCGAAAATGACAGCGAGCAGAGTGAAATAAAAGCCTGCTTTCCCGTTGAAAAGGAAAACAGCATAACCGAGATTGATGCCGCAGACTGTATAAGCTTTGAGGATAATATTTTCACCTACGAGATACACGGCAGACAGAAAAAAGAGAGAATTGATGCGAGTGTTCCTGTAATTTACAACCGTACCGCAGC
>JAFULX010000207.1 GCA_017483065.1 Clostridia bacterium
GGGCTGTACAATACTACGGTGCAATCGTTGCAAACGGATATTGGTCAGGCGGAGAAGACATGCTGCTTACACCGACCGATTATATTACAAGAGGCGAGTTTGCGGTTGTAATGGACAATCTTGTTAAGATGTACATATCTGAATCTGGAGTTGTAACAGAGCTTCCTCAGGGAAATGTTGTTGTAAGATGTGATGATGTTGTCCTTGATGGTATTGAATTAGAGGGAGATTTGATTATAGGTGATGGCGTTACCGCCGGCACAGTAAGCTTGAAGGATATAAACATTCAAGGACGTTTGGTATTCAGAGGATGTGCAACTCCTGGTTTGGTTGAATATGAGGATTCAGAAGGCAATATTTTGCAAAAGATGTCCTACACCGATAACGGTTGTGAGCCTACAGGATATGCTTCAGATATACAGTTAATTGCGCCTTATATAAGTGTAGGTCTTTCCGATATTAAATTTACTGCTGCACATTGTGCAAAGAATTCAAGAATTCATCTTGGTGATATCGGGGCCTGATAGATTGGAACTACTGTAAACAATATTATGAGAGGCTGTGGCAAATTGCCGCAGCCTCTTTTGTTAACCGATTAAATCTCTTACGACCTCTCCTGCTATCAAAAGACCTGCAACAGACGGTACAAAGGATATGCTTGCAGGAATTTGCCGTCTGCCTGCTTCGGATAATGTAATTGTAGGAGTACGTGGCTGTTCATCGGAATATAGTACCTTCAGCTTTGTAATCCCACGTACTTTAAGCTCCTTTCGCATCACCCTTGCCAAAGGACACACGCTTGTTTTGCTGATATCTGCTATTTTAAAATGCGAAGCATCAAGCTTGTTACCCGTTCCCATTGATGAAATAATTGGTATATTGAGCCTTTTTGCCTCACAGATTAAAGTAAGCTTTGACGAAACGGTATCTATTGCATCGACAATGTAGTCGTACCCCGAAAGGTCAATATCATTGCTTTCGGTATAAAACACATCTGCGGTCTCCACATTACACAGCGGATTTATGTCAGTAATCCGTTCCTTCATAACCTCTGTTTTTGCTCTGCCGACAGTTGAATGAAGTGCTATAAGCTGTCTGTTGATGTTCGAGAGCGAAACGGTATCATTGTCAACGAGCAGAATTTTGCCGACACCGCATCTTGCAAGTGCCTCTGCAACAAAAGAGCCGACACCGCCTATACCGAAAACAGCAACCGAACTATTTTTTAATACTTCGATATTTTCTGTACCGATTAGCATTTCAGTTCTGATAAACTCCTCCAAATAATATTGCTCCTTTCGCAAATTGTGAATTTTTGTAATAATTAGACGAAAATAGATACAAATTTTTTATGCTTAGTATCTTGATTTTTAGTGTCACTAATGCTATAATAATTACAGATGACATATGACATTTATGTCATTGATAAAAAATCAGAGGTCTAATTTCTGAGCTTTCGGCAGAAATCAGTTCTCTGATTTTTTTCTTTAATTTTCTGTTTCGGTGTCTGTACTCGGTATGATTTTTGCGACCTTAACAAGCTCGATTCTATGGTCTTCAACCTTAAGTACCTTGATAGACAAGCCATAAGCTTCAAGTGATGGGGTAGTACCATCATCAGGTATTTTGCCCAGCTCGTCAAGTATCATACCTGCAATGGTATTGTATTCCTCGGTAGGAAGCTCAACGTCAAGTTCCTCTGCAACGGTATCAATGTCACAAGTACCGAGAATTTTCCAAGTATTATCGTCAAGACGTACAATTTCGTCCTCGTCGCTGTCCTCGTCGCTCGAAAGAGTACCTACTATCTCCTCGAGAAGGTCAGAAATCGTTATTATACCGCCCAAACCGCCGTATTCGTCAAGTACAACGGCAAAGTGTGTTTTGTTCTTCTGCATTTGCCTGAACAGTTCGTCAGCTTTAATGGATTCAGGTACAAAGAACGGTGCCCGCATAATTGAATGAATGTCACGGGAATTACCTCGCAGCATTCTGTAAAAATCCTTACTTGCAATTATTCCGACTATGTTATCGACATCTTCATCACATACGGGGTATAGTGTATGATTTGTTTCGAGCATCTGCTTATCCCACGAGTCGCAGTCATCTTCAAGCCAAAGAAATTCAACATCGGTTCTGTGTGTCATAATATCCTTTGCAGGAGTGTCGTCAAATTCAAAGATGTTGTTAATCATTTCCTTTTCTTCGGGGTCAATTGCACCGCTTGAGCTTCCGATATCAACCATCATCAGAATTTCTTCCTCTGTAATTTCCTCTTCAGCATCGGGATTAACACCTAATACAAGCAGAATAAGCTTAGAAACAGTTCTGCAAACAGCAACAATGGGTTTCAAAATCAAAACAGCAGCACGAAGTAAATAATATACCGAAAATGCTTTGCGTTCACTGCCGTGCTTTGCAAATCTGCCTGGTGTGTAAATGCCGAAAATCAAAATTACAATATCGGCAAGAGCAACTGAGAGTATCGATGACAAAATCGGCATATCGGTAATCTCGAAGTGAAAATATCCGAATACGAACGCAGTAAGTGCTGTAATAAGCAAAAGATTTGCGAGCTGAACGGTTGAATGTATTTGCGATTTATTATCGCAAAGCCATCTGCATTCTTTTTCAAGCCTGTCATCATCGCCTGTGAGCTTTTGCATACGAGCCTCGTTCGCCTCGTCAACAGCTGATTGTGCAAAGCGGAAAACCGCCATCGAAATAAGTAATACAATTGAGATAAATAATCGGGCAGGGAGCGAGTCCAAAACCATCATCCTTTCATTTATAAAAAATTATTATCTCTATTGTAACAGATATTATATTGTTTGTCAAATACTATCTGTAAAAAGGTAGCTTTTTTGCAATAGCAAGCAGCTTGTTACCCATAGGCAGCTGCTCAATTTCTTCAGGTGCAAGTATTTTCATTGCAAGCAGTAACATCGCATAAACGCAGACATCTGCAAGAATTGATGTAAGCAACGCAAGAATATTTGAAGAGCTTACCGCATACCGCAGCTTATATACAGCAAGTGCAAAAATCCCCATTATTATTGCGGCGGTAAGAGGCTTAATGATATATTTCTTAAGCGTTATTTTTACGGGTATGCTTTTTCTTAATACAGTAAAGCCGTATGTGAAGGAAATTATCTGGCAGACAATTGAGCCGATAGGTGCACCGTAAATGTTTATCTGCGGTATGCGGATAAGAATGACATTCAGTATAAATTTTGCTATGCAGCCTATGAACAATCCCGTCGCAGGTGCATATATTTTTCCGCAGCCCTGCAGAGAGCCTGAGATAGTCTGGTTAAGTGCAATAAATATCAATGCAATAGACGACAGCATTAAAAGCTGATAGCCGTCGGGTGCGGCAGGGTACAAGAGCTTGAAAATCGGCTCGGCAAGTGTAATATATCCAATCGCACAGGGCAGAATAATCAACATTGAAATCAGGAAGGACAGAGAAACCTTGTCCGACGCTTCTTTTTTGTTTCCGATAGCCAACGCACCGGAAAGGCTTGGAACAAGCACAGTTGCAAATGCAATGTTAAGTGCAATGGGCAAATTAAGCAGTGTATCGCTTTTTGATAGCATACCGCTGAGTCTTGCCGCCTCTAATTCAAGCTGCTTATCTGTCGGGTTTATTATAGTTGCAACATCACCGTGAGCAGGTATTAGATTAGCAAAGCCTGCGTAAATACCTCTTGTTATAGTCGCTGTATCTACAATACGGTTGATAGCCGAAATTATTGAGCCGAGAGAAATAGGAATGGAAACAAGAAGTATTGACTTGCATACGGCAAGAAATGAGCCTTCAATCGTTTTGCAGGTGTCATTATTTTGTGCAGCCAATATGGTATTTTTGCGCTTTGTATAAAAGACAAACAGATACAAAAGACTGAAAACAGTTGCGATTGATGTTGCAAGATTTCCGCCTGCCGCAAGCATTTCTGCTTTATAATTTAAGCCTTCCTCGGTATCAGGTACAATCAAAAACGCAGATATTGCGAGGACTATTCCGATAGTAAACAGACACTTGAAAATCTGCTCAAGAATTTGCGAATTGGAGGTCGCCTTCATATTCTTCATACCGTTAAAATATCCACGGATAACCGAAGAAACACATACAAACAATATAGACGGTGAAAGTGCCATCAGGACATATTTTGCTCCTGGAAGTGCAATAATTGTAGTTGCAATCCACTCTGCACCGAAATACATCAAAACCGTACATACAAGCCCGA
>JAFULX010000208.1 GCA_017483065.1 Clostridia bacterium
ATATCGCCTTGGTCATAAAGCTTTTTAAAAATCTTCTTAACCGCCTCAACGTGATAATCGTCGGTGGTACGGATAAAGTGGTCATAGCTGATTGAAAGCATATCCGCAATATCCTTAATCTGACCCGCAATGCGGTCAACGTAGGTTTGCGGTGCAATACCCTCCGCCTCAGCGATTTCCTGAATTTTCTGACCGTGCTCGTCTGTACCTGTCAGGAAGAACACGTCATCGCCTAAAAATCTCCTCCATCTTGCAATCGCATCTGTCAGAATAATCTCGTATGTGTTACCGATATGCGGTTTACGAGAGGTGTATGCAATTGCGGTGGTAATGTAGAATTTACTCACAAAAGTCACTCCTTAAACTGTTGTTTTATCTTAATTAGTTCGTTTGAAATCAGCTTTTTTATTAAAGAGCAAAGCTCGATAATTCCGTCAAAGAAGCCTGCTCTTTTCAGGCTTATGAAAAGCATCAGTGTAAGCGGTCCTAAAATCATACCGCCGATTGAGAAGAGTCGGTAACCGACATACATTGCCATAAGCGTCAAAATCGGGTTCATACCGATTTTCTGGCTGACGATTTTCGGTTCAATCAGCTGTCTTGTGAAGATTACGCAAAGGTAAATGATGATAAGTCCCACACCTCTTGAAAATTCCGAGGTCAGGAAGGAAATCACCGCCCACGTTATCAGTACTGCACCGCTGCCGAAGAAGGGCAGAGCGTCAAAGAATGCCGTACACAATGCAATGAGCAGGCTGTACTCAATACCGAGCACATTAAAGCCGATAAAAAGTATCACAAATGCAATCATCATTATAATCAGCTGTGCCTTGACATAGCCGCCGACATACCGTTTGATTTCGGTTTTCATTCGTGCAAATTTATTCTGTACCTTCTCCGAAAATATGCCCCTTATCGCCTTATCGACATTCTCTGCATCGCTTATCATAAAGAAGGAGGACAGCAGAAATACGATTATTGCAATAAAAATGCCCGGCACGCTTTTCGCGATATTACCTGCAGACTTGAAGATGGGGGTATATTCCCTGTCAAAGAAGCTTGAGAAGGAGTTGGTAATATTTTTACCGATACCGCTCACCGTCTCCTGCATTCCTTCGGGAAGTGCCGTATAAATATTCGAGAATTTGGACGAAATCTCTCTCCACGCATTCTCTATATTTTCTGCAATGGCAGGATTGGAGTAGATACTCTGCACCTCGTCAACAATTCTTGCGATTGCTGAAACAAGGACACCGCCGATAACTCCGATACAAAGCAGAATAACAATTATCGCCGCAATATTACGTGGAAGACGGAAACGCTTTTCGAGCAGGTCGGCAAGCGGATTTGCCAGAAGCGAGAAAAGGTATCCCAATATAAACGGCATAAAAAGACTTGCCGCATAGCCCAAAAGGTCAAGTATTGACGGGAAGAAAATCACAATCAATGCTATCAGCACTACCGTCACAGCTATACCTATCCCTATTTTTAATCTTTTGCCAATCACAGCCTCACCTCATTTTCCAGCCGTTTATTTTATGCCGAGCAGTTTTTTCATCATAACTGTACCGTCATCATAATAAATTCCGCTTTTCTCGGCGTTTTTCTCGTTATAGTCAAGACCGCTGCCCTTTTCCGATGTTGAATCGTAAAGCACATAGGGTACAGGGTCGCTGACGTGCGTTTTAAGTGAAATCGGTGTCGGGTGGTCGGGCATAATGAGCATACGGTAGTCAATACCACGTTTTCCAAGCTCCTCCCTCAAAAATCCGACAACCTTTTTATCTATCAGCTCAACCGACAGCTTTTTATGCGGTGCGTCGCCCTGATGACCGCACTCGTCGGGTGCTTCCATATGTATGTAGACAAAATCCGCACCGTTCAAAAGTGTGTCCAAAGCCGCCTGTGCCTTACCGTCAAAGTTGGTTTCATAAGTACCGCAGGCACCCTCTACGTCAATAGAGTTCATCTGGGCACAGTTGGCAATACCCTTGATAAGGTCAACCGCAGAAATTACGCTGCCTTTTATGCCGAATTTCGCCTCAAAGCTTTCTAAACTCGGCTTGCTGCCCTCTCCCCAAATCCAGATTGAGTTCGCAGGACGCTTGCCCTCGGCAATTCTCTTTTGGTTTACAGGGTGATTTTTCAGAATTTGCTCCGATTTCACCATCATTTCCAAAAGCTTTTCGCTGTTTTCGCCCTTTGGCAGATATTCGGTAATTTTGCGGTCGGATATATCGTGCGGCGGTGTTAATGTTACATTTGTACTACCGCCTGTCCATACCAGCAGATGACGGTAGCTGACACCGCTGTAATAGTGGATTATATCGGTGTGAAGCTCTGCCTCAACCGCCCTGATAAGCTCGTCCGCCTCTTGGGTGCTTATCTCACCCGCAGAGTAGTCTATCATAGTCTTGTCCGCATAGTTTTCCTCATCGGAAAGCGTTACAAGATTTGCTCTGAACGCAATGTCATTGTCGGCAAGCTTAACGCCGATTGACGCTGCCTCCAACGGCGAACGTCCCGTATAGCATTTTTTTGTATCATAACCCATAACCGACAGGTTTGCAACGTCACTACCCGGCTTTAAGCCGTCGGGAACGGTCTTTACCAGACCAAGCTCGCCGCAGCGTGACATATAATCCATATTCGGCTTTTCGGCAACATCAAGCACGGTTTTGCCGTCAAATTCACTGACAGCATAATCTGCCATACCGTCACCGAGTACCACTATATATTTCATTTCACAAACATTCCTTTCTGAATACTACGGCAACCGCACCAGGTCCCGTATGTGTGCCTATAATCGGACCGATTTCAATATGAGCTGTTATTTTCTCATCACCAAATTCCTCCGCAAGAGCTGTGTGCAGCTCATTTGCATAGACCTCGTTTGAGTGAATTATCATCATATCGGTATTGTCGGGGTTGAAGCCGTCCGATTCCTTAACCATTTCTACAAGCTTTTTGTATATCTTTTTCTTAACTCTCAAATTTGCAAGCGGCTCAATAAGACCGTCAACTATACCGAGAACAGGCTTGATATCAAGCATTGTTCCGATAATAGCGGTAGTTTTCTTAAGTCTGCCGCCTTTTGCAAGGTAGTTAAGGTCATCAACTATGAGGTAAACCTCGTACTGATTTATATGCTCAAGGCTCTTTTCGATAATCTCGTCAGCAGACGCACCCTGCTGGGCAAGCTCATATGCCTTAATAACTGCCATACCGATATACATAGAGAATTTTTGTGTGTCAACCACACGGATATCAAGCTCGGGATTTTCCTCCATAAGCTCCTTAGCTATAAGAGTAGCCGTCTGATACTGACCGCTCGCCTTTGATGAAAGAGTGTAGAAAATCAAGGTTTCACATTCCTTGGCATTCTCCAAAAGTGCGTCATAAAGCGTCTGATACGGCGTCTGTGCCGTTTTCGGGTGAATACCCGTTTCACGGATTTTTGCGTAAAATTCCTCATTTGAGATTTCCTCGTGAGCAACAAAGCCTTCATCGTCAAAGTTTACTATAAAGTTCACCTTTTTAAGGTCGTACTTTTCGATAAGCTCCTCGGGCATATCCGCACTTGTGTCAATCATAAATCCAATTCTTTTCATAATCTATCGTCCTTTCTGTTACCATTCAAATTGTGTCAGCTGACCGTCTGCTTTGAGCTTGTCAAAGCCCGTCTGTCTTAGTGCTTCGTAGACCGTGATTGCCACGGCGTTCGAAAGGTTAAGACTTCTCGCCTCGCTTATCATCGGTATTCTGATACAGCGTTCGGGATTTTTATATAAAAGAGCCTCGGAAAGTCCTTTCGTTTCCTTGCCGAACAGTATAAAGTCACCGTCGGAAAAGCTGACATCAGCATATGTATTCTGTGCCTTTGTGGTCGAATAAAAGAACCTACCGCCCTCATTTTTTGCAAAAAAATCGTCTATATTCTCGTAATACTGTATTCCCAGAAGATGCCAGTAATCAAGCCCCGCACGCTTGAGCTTTTTGTCGTCAATTTCAAAGCCCATCGGCTTTACTATATGAAGCCTGCTCCCCGTCGCCGCACAGGTGCGTGCAATATTGCCCGTGTTTTGCGGAATTTCAGGCTCGACCAATACTATATTAAACATATTTCACCACTTTAAAAATTACTTCTTATTATTATACACCAAATCGTGTCAAAGTACAATATAAATTTCACAATTTCAGAAGATTTAACCAAGATTTTTTGCGTTATGCTCTTGGATGTGCCTTAAAATATATATCCTTTATGTTGGAGCTTACAAGCCGTGAGTAAATTCGGGTTGTGGAAATATCGGAATGACCGAGCATTTCCTGAATGGCGGCAAGGTCTGCTCCGTTTTCAAGAAGATGTACCGCAAAGGAGCTGCGGAGAATCTGCGGTGTGATTTCGGCGGTAATACGAGCCTTTTTCCTGTACTCCTTCATAAGCTTCCAAAAACCCTGCCGTGACATTCGCTCGCCGTTATAGTTAAGAAAAAGTGCCTCCGATGTGCCGTCGCCCAGAAGATTTTCCCTCGCACTCGAAAGATATCTGTTTACTGCTTGTACCGCAAGCTGACCCATAGGCAAAATCCGTTCTCTCGCACCGCCTCGGCAGTGTAGAAAGCCTGCTGCGGTATTAACGTCCCTGATATCGAGTGCAATCAGCTCGGAAACCTTAATGCCCGTAGCATACAGCACCTCCAGCATTGCTCGGTCACGTCTGCCCCTGACGGTTTTTATATCAGGTGCGGAAAGAAGCCGTTCCACCTCACGTGCCGTCAGCACCTTTGGCTGTTTTCTCACAGTTTTGGGTGCTTCGAGATTTGTTGTAGGGTCGGGCATAGCTTCACCGCCTGCGGTAAGATAGGAATAAAACGCTCGCAGGGACGCAAGTGTGCGGTTTACGGTAGCATCAGACCTGCCCTCCTTCTGCAATGACAAAAGATAGGTAAGAACGGTGGATTTTGTCGTATCAAAAAGGCTGTTTATGCCGTTTTCCTCCAGAAATTCAATATATTTTTCCGCATCACGGCGATAACAGACAGCGGTATTTTCCGACTTGTCCGACAAATACATTGCAAAGCCTTCAAGATAGCTTTTCATTTTTCATCACCGTCCGTTAAAATGTAATATCAGAAAGAACCGCACTCATAACCC
>JAFULX010000209.1 GCA_017483065.1 Clostridia bacterium
AAGACCGACCTTGTAGCCGATTGGCGTAAGACGTTCATCAGCATTATCCTGCCTTAAAAGCAGACGATATTCCGAACGTGAGGTCATCATTCTATACGGCTCGTTTGTACCCTTGGTTACCAAATCATCAATCAAAGTACCGATATAACCGTACTCACGGTGCAATATCATAGGCTCTGTGCCCGAAAGCTTCAATGCGGCATTTATACCTGCAACAAGACCTTGTGCACCTGCTTCCTCATATCCGCTTGTGCCGTTAAACTGTCCTGCTCCGTAAAGACCGCCAATATTTTTGAATTCAAGTGTTGCATAAAGCTCTGTTGGGTCGCAACAATCGTATTCTATCGCATATGCAGGACGCATAATCTCAACATCTTCAAGACCTTTTATAGAACGTAGCATTTTTAGCTGAACGTCCTCGGGAAGTCCCGTTGAAATGCCCTGTGCGTACATTTCCTTTGTATCAAGTCCCATAGGCTCGATAAATAGCTGATGTCTGGGTTTGTCGGCAAAGCGTACAACCTTGTCCTCGATAGATGGGCAGTATCTTGCTCCCACACCGTTGACACGTCCCGAATACATCGGTGCTTTTTCGATATTATCACGGATTATTTTGTGGGTTTCTTCATTAGTATAAGTGAGCCAGCAGCTTGCACGGTTTACGCACGCCTTGTCCGTTTCAAAGGAAAAGGGTGTGATTTTCTCGTCGCCCTCCTCACGTTCCATTTCATCAAAACGAAGTGAATCTGCATGAATTCTTGCAGGTGTACCTGTTTTGAAACGGCGGAGCGTAACGCCGAGCTTTTTGAGATTTTCGGAAAGCTCAACAGATGGGAAGGTGCCGTCGGGGCCGCTTTCTCTTTCATAATCACCAATGAGTATTTTGCCCTTCAAATAAGTTCCTGAGCATATTATAACCGCTTTTGCACCGTAGATTGTACCGAGGTGCGTTTTTACACCGCATACATTGCCGTTTTCTGTCAGTATATCGCAGATTTCCGCCTGCTTCAGCTGCAAAAGAGGCTGCGTTTCAACACGCATTTTCATATGTCTGTGATAGTCCTTACGGTCAATCTGAGCACGTAGGGAGTGTACGGCAGGTCCTTTGCCACGATTGAGCATTTTCGACTGAATAAAGGTTGCATCCGCAGCCTTTCCCATTTCGCCGCCGAGTGCGTCAATTTCACGCACAAGATGACCTTTTGCAGTACCGCCTATGCTTGGGTTGCAGGGCAGATTTCCGACTGCGTCAAGACTTATTGAAAATATAACGGTACGCATACCAAGCCGAGCAGAAGCTAATGCTGCTTCGCACCCTGCGTGACCTGCACCTATAACCGCTATATCAAAATTTTCTATTGCACCTTGCAAAATTATTCCTCTCCTTCGTTTGTATCAGCGTCCTCCTCGAGGTCGGGGAAGAAGCTTTCCTCCTCCTTTTCGGGTTGCGGCATATTAACCAAGAGCTTTTTCTCAATTGCACGTGCCGATGAATATTCAATCGGGAAACGCACAAGCGATGTCGTGATTAAAAAGCTGAGGAATATCGCAAACGGAGGTGTAAAGAAATTAAACACCAGCACATTCAATCCGATTGCAATTACCGCAAGGAATACGTTCATCGGTAGCTGTGCAAGCGAGAAAATGAACGAGTTGCGGAAAAGCTGCACAGTAGTCGAGCTGAAGGTTACCATCATCTGATAGATATGGAAATGCATAAATACATAGAGAACCGACAGCGTAAATATCAGACAGCACAGTATAAGCCAGATTGTTGAGGCGGTATTGATATACTGCATATAGTAGAAATAAATACCATTCATAATCAGCATTACAAGTACAATATCAAGAATTGTCAGGATAAATGACTGCTTGAAATTCTCTATAAACTTGTCCTTAAAATCGGATAAAATCCAAGCGTGCTGTTCTCTTGTAAAGGATCTGGTTATGTAAGCATAGCTTGCCGACGCAGGACCGCTGCCGAGCAGATTGAATGCTAAAAGAGCAAACAACGAGCGGAACATTAGCTGCATAAGAGCAAGCGTGCTTTCATCTGCCTCTCCGATAAGGCTTATGATAAAGCTGTCCGATACGGGTGCTATGGTGTACATAATAATTAAAAACGGCAGACTGAGGATAAAGGTAATCATATTCAGTTGCCACAGCTTCCAGAATTTGCGGAATAACATCTCAAAATAGCGGAAAATGCCTTTTTTCTGAGGTGCGTGCTTGTCTACACCCGGTCCGGGTTTTGCATAATTGTTAAAAAGTCCCATTAAAATCATTGCTCCTTACAAAGGTTTTTTATTTTATCTATTGTATCACATTTTGTTTTGTGATACAATAGAAAAGTAGAACTTTTTTTAGAAAAAAGGAAGATAATAATGCGTGAGGTTACAATAGAAAAAAATGACGCAGGTCAAAGATTGGATAAATTTTTGCTGAAGCTGATGCCGTCAATCCCTGAAGCAATGCTTTATAAGGGACTTCGCAAGGAATGTGTACGCCTGAACGGCAAGCACGCCAAGGACGGCAGTGTAAAGCTAAGTGAGGACGATGTGCTGAAGTTGTTTTTCAAGGACGAGTTTTATGAGAAAAACACCGATGAACGGTTTAAAAGTCTTACACCTAAGCTTAATATAGTGTATGAGGACGAAAATATTCTGCTTGTTGACAAGCCGCAGGGGTTATCCGTTCACGAGGACGAAACGAACAGTGGTGCAACGCTGATTGACTATATCAAATGCTATCTTTGGAAAAAGGGTGAATATGAACCTGAACGTGAACAGAGCTTTGTTCCTGCACTCTGTAACCGTATTGACCGAAATACGAGAGGTATTGTCATTGCAGCGAAAAACGCAGAGTCGCTCAGAATTATGAACGGGAAGATTAAATAAAGAGAAATTTAGAAATATTATATTTGTGTCACGGACGGTATTTTTGAAAAAAAAGAGGGAGAATTGA
>JAFULX010000210.1 GCA_017483065.1 Clostridia bacterium
AAACGGTGATTGGTTCAGCAAGCTTTTCGAGTTCAAGGTCAGTAACCTCAACCTCATCACCATCAGCAGTAACAAGTGTATCACCAACTTCAAGGTCACCAGCGGCTACCCAACCTCTATCCTCAACATAGAACGGGTGGTTGGTTGTGGTGTCAATAACCTCGCCGTCAGAAGTAGAAACATGAAGAATCTCGTCAGTTTCCTTAATCCAAACGTTTAGAACTTCTTTGAGTTCTGTTTCGCCCGTTTCGGAATTATATGCCCAAACACTGTCGCCAACCTGAACTTCCTCAATGCAAACCAAACCACTGTCGGTATATACCTCGGTATCGCCTGTGAAGCAGCTTGGATTGAACATTGAAAATACAATGCTCACAAGGTTTGCTATTTGGGCAAGACCCATTGCAGTATTACCTTCGGCGAAGTTTGCTACAGCAATTATTCCGACAATCAGTGCCGCAACTCCCATAAGGATATATCCTAAGGGTGGATTAAATTGAGTAATGATACAAGAGAGATTTGTCGCAAGGCTTGTAATCAGACCTGCTGCAATGTGAACTGCAAGATCTGCTCCACTCAATCCTTGCTCCTTACCGTCAATAACAGCAGAAGCAGTATCTCTTACAACTTGGAAAATTCCGCCAACCATATCCATCAATGCTTTGGGGTTAGGCATTGCAATCTTATTAAGTATGCCCTGCATACCTGTTGTTGTCTCCAACTCAGCTACAGTACTGTAACCGCTGGGGTCGGAGTTGTTTACAGGGTCAGCGTTTGCATAGAGGTACTTATGAAGCGAAACAGGGTCGTCAATGCTTCCCTGATATACGTCCATTGAAATGAACGTGCCAACAGACGGATTCATATATCTCGCACGGAGATAGTACAAACCTGTTACAGGGTCAAACTGCTCGCCGCAGAAAAGGAAGTCGTTTTTCGTACTGCCAACGCTGCTAATCAAGTTACCGAATGCGTCATAGTTATAGGTATCAGTAATCTTTCCGCTGTCGTCAGCCAAAGCACGAACAGAACCGTGGCCATCGTAAACATAGTACGACTTCTTGCCCTCACGCTCCTGAGAAATAAGTTCGTCGCCACGGGTGTAGAAACACCGTTCAGTGCTGTCATAATTCATCTCTGCAAGAACATAGGTCAGCTCGCTGTTTACATCAAGCAGATACTTGATATACTCGCCCTCAGAAATCTTTGCTGTTCTGTTTCCTGCATAGTCGTACTCATATTCTTCAACAGAAACATTATTTCCGCTCTGAACAGTTGCACGGATAAGGCGATTTTCCGCATTGTAAACATACAGCGCAGACTTATCGGGAGATGTCATTCTTACGGCATTTCCGTTAAGGTCGTACTCATAAACAATGTCATTCTCGCCAACAAGCTGATTAAGTGCATTATAGGTGTAAACAGTTTCTTCACCGTTTACGGTTTTCAAGATACGGTTGCTTACATTATCATAAGCATAGGTATAGGTAGTTACCTTTTCACCCTCAGTTATAGTCTCGCTTGTGAGACGGTACAGAGAATCGTAAGTGTATTCTACAGAACGGTTAAGCTCAGTTACACTCTTACGCTCGCCAGCCACACCAAGAGTATAAACATATTGTACCACAATCTCGCCGTCAATGTCAACAGTTTCCTGTTTAACAAGACGATTTAAAAGGTCGTAATCATAAGTTGTGGTAAGTCCGTTTACTTATTGATTTAATTGATAGTTACAATATCAGTTATTTCCATTTAAGGCAACTTCTAATATTTCATTTATACAACAAGAATAACTCTTTGTCATCAAAAAGTATTTGTTTTTTGCATAAAGTGTTCAATAATACTCTGTATGCCCATTTAAAACATTTGATGCTTGATCCAATTTCAGCACAAGCAGCACAATTTATTGTTAAAATACCACTAGGTAATCTATTTTCACTATGGTCGCATCCCATAATTGCAATACTGTATTGCTCATCAAAACCTATATACACATTATCATTTGATGAACTCATATCCGTAATGTACTTTTTATTCATGTTATACGGAATAGAAAGATTAACCTGAAAACGACCTGTATTGTTAATTTGAAATTCTCCTCCTATCATTGCATAATTATTATTAGAAAGACGTCCATTTTTTATTTCTACTGCAACACTACTCGCAACTATAGCGTCACTACTCACATAGTCACAAGATAGAGAAATAACTTTATTTGCTTTGTATTTTATTGGTAATTCGTTGACCCATATCCTTATTCTTCTGTCATTGTTGTCTTCACTAATATATATCATAATACCTTTCTCCTTTGTCATGAATATTCTATTAATCAGCCATTCCAGAAGTCTATCCAGCTTTGATTAAACTCTTCATAAAACACTTTAATAACATCAATATGATATACACTAAACGGAGACACACCATATTTGTTCAAAGCCGCAGCATGAGCACAATCATAGCTCATGCCTCCTTTCATAAATGTTGATTCTGCTATCTCATGCATATAAAAGCTTGCATCGGCACCAGTTATTGTTTGACCACTTTCTAAAGCTGATTCTAATCTCGCAATCATAGCATTATTAAATTCTGTTTCAAAGCCATTAGCTTTTAAGTGAGCCTTAAGTATTTGTAATCCCTTTTCCGATACTTTAATATTTTTGCCAGATAATTTTCCTAATCCATTACCTCCTGATGTTTTCCCATTATATGCTCCCGTTGATTGACCTTTATTTACTGGTGAAAATAATTTTAAACAACAAAAAAAGCTTACAATACTCAAAACACTGTATGCCATTGCAGTTCTGTAGTTGCCGCGAAGCATTTCTGAAAATCCTGATATAGCCGAAAACAATCCTCCAAATAATGAAGCACCTATTACAATAAATGCTAGCCCCGAAGCAATCATTACTCCAAATAAAGCACCAGAAATAATTCCTTGCAAGATATTTTTTAAGTTATCCATTGGAGATAATAAATAGCTTTCATCACAATCCATATCGAGGCACTTTAACACAGCTAAAACATTAGGTACTATATAGCCTGATAAAGCCCCTATTGCTGCACCAGCAATTGCAGCTTCCGCAAGCGAACTCATATACCCACTCGGGTCACTGTACATAACAGGATTCGAGTTAGCATAAAGATACTTGTGGAGCGAAACAGGGTCGTCAATAGAACCAGCGTAGCTATCCTGCGAAATAAACCTACCCGTAGTAGTATCCATATAACGAGCACGCAAGTAGTACAAGCCTGTTGTGCTGTCAAACTGCTCTCCGCAATAGCGATAGTTGTTTGCAGTTGTGCCTGTTGATTTCAGCAAGTTACCAAACGCATCATAACTGTAAGTATCAGTTACAATGCCATTCTCATTAGCAAGCCCAACAACAGAACCGTGTCCATCGTAAAGATATACAGATACCTTTCCGTCACGTTCCTGCGAAATCAGGTCAGCACCAAGCGTATAGTTACACTTCACCGTGCCATTTTCGTCAAGTTCGCAAAGAACGTTAGTAAGGTCAGAATTTGTATCGTTAAGGTACTTTACAAACTCTGTATTTCCATCACTTCTGCGTGTAGTCTTAGAAGTTCTGTTGCCTTGATAATCGTAAGTGTAAGTTTCCTCAACAACAAGTGAACCATTCTGCACAGTAGCCTTCACAAGCTTGTTCTCAGCGTTGTACTCATACAAAGCAGAATTTGCAGAGCCAATAACCCTTACAAGATTACCGTTAAGGTCATACTCATAAGAAGTTTCTGAATCCGAAACAAGCTGATTCAGAGCATTGTAAACGTAAGCAGTCTCAGCGCCATTTTCGGTTTTCAAGATACGGTTGCTTACAGAATCATAAGCATAGGAATAAACAGTAACATCCTCGCCCTCGGTAATAGTTTCGGAAGTTAATCTGTAAAGGCTATCATAGCTATACTCAACAGTGCGGTCAAGCTCGGTTACAGAAAGTCTCTCCCCAGCAACACCAAGAGCATAGATATATTGTACTACAACATTACCCTCGCTGTCAACAGTTTCCTGCTTGATAAGACGATTCAAAAGGTCATAATCATATGTGGTAGTCAGACCATTAGCATAGCGAACAGCGGTTCTGTTACCGTTAGCATCATACTCATAAACAGTCGCATAGCCGTTTCTGTCAACCACACGAACAAGACGGTCAAGCAAGTCATACTCATAAGCGGTAGTGCCGAAAGGTGTAGTAACAGCAGTCAAACGGCAAGCGTTATCATAAGAATAGCTTACATAATTTCCGTCAGGATAATCCACACGGCTAAGACCGTCCATAAGGTCATAAGT
>JAFULX010000211.1 GCA_017483065.1 Clostridia bacterium
GGGTAAGAAGTACTTCTCAGTTGCATCGGGCGGCGGTACAGGACGTACACTTCACCCCGATAATATGGCTGCTGGTCCCGCTTCCTACGGTATGACAGATACAATGGGACGTATGCACTCCGATGCACAGTTTGCAGGCTCATCTTCAGTTCCCGCTCACGTTGAAATGATGGGACTTATCGGTGCAGGTAAAAACCCGATGGTTGGTATGACTGTTGCAATTGCAGTTGCTATTGAAGAAGCTTTGAATAAATAAGAGTTTATATAAACGAAAATCAGGTACATCATATGATGTACCTGATTTTATGCGTGCTTATAAATTATTGCGTTTAAAAGTCATAATTTAGAACGGGGACAGGACCTATCATCACAATACTCACACTCGCTTAAATTCTTCATTATAAAGCAACATATCATATAATCGCATTCGTCACAGCAACATTCTATCTGTTCACCATTTTCATAAAAATGTTTACCGTTTCCTAAGCAATCCTCACCATTATTTCCGGGTGTCAGTTCAATTCCTGTTGTATCTATTATCATAATTTTCTCTCCTTTTTTTACAAATAGGACTAATACCAGTCCTATTATATCACATAATAAATATATAATCAAGAAAAAGTGCTTATTTTGGTTTGTTTTGAAGGGAATATTTATTATGTTGGAACAAAAAATTAAACAAGATGCAATTTGTATTGGCAGAAACATCAAAAATATCAGAAAACAAAAGAAGATAAAACAAATAGACGTTGTAATAAAAATGCAATTGATGGGAATTGACATTACAAGGGAATCATTGGTCAAAATAGAACGAGGCATTCAACATATCTATGCATCTCAATTAAGGGCAATAAAAGAAATTTTGGACACCTCTTACGATGAATTGTTAAAATAAACGGTTTTGTTTATATGATAAAATGATGAGACTTATCGGCACAGGTAACAACCCGATAGTTGGTGTAATTGTTGCTGTTGAGGAAACATTGAATAAATAAGAGTTTATATAAACGGAAATCAGGTACATCATATGATGTACCTGATTTTTTACTGCAAGCCTTCCATTGCTTTTATAGCCTCAATCGCAATAGCACATTCCACTCTCTTGCGTTCAAATTCACAGGCGAGCTTATAAGGCTTGTTTATGTCGTTATTGAAATTAAAAGCATTTGCCGAACAGCCGCCGCTACAATAGAATTTCGCAAAGCATTCGGAACAGTCGGGTTTGGTGTAGATGTTGGATTTTTCAAAGGTGGATTTGATATTTTCGTCAAATTCACCCGTCATAACCGACCCCATTTTGAAATCGGTGTTGCCGACAAACTGATGGCACGGATAAATATCGCCCTCGGGTGTTACTGCAATATACTCGTGTCCAGCACCGCAGCCCGAAAGGCGTTTCACAACGCACGGTCCCTGATTTAAATCTATCATAAAGTGGAAGAAATTGAACGGTCTGCCCTCACGTCTGCGGTCAATATAGAGCTTTGCAAGCTTTTCGTACTCTGCACATACCGTTTCGAGATGCTCCTCGGTAAGAGCATAGCTCTCGCTCTCGGGTGCAACAACAGGCTCTACACTTGTCTGTAAAAAGCCGAGGTCTGCCATATGCATTACATCGTCAGCAAAGTGCAGATTTTCGGCTGTGAACGTGCCTCTGACATAGTAATTGTCCTGATTTCTGCTCTCGGCAATGTCGATAAATTTCGGCACAATCTGGTCATAACAGCCTTTGCCGTCAACACGTACTCTCATCCTGTCGTTGGTTTCCTTTGTGCCGTCAAGGCTGAGAACAATGTTTGACATATTTTCGTTGACATATGCCTTAATCTCGTCATTCAGCAGTACGCCGTTGGTTGTAATGGTGAAACGGAAGTTCTTGTTATGCTTTGCACCCTCCGCCTTTGCGTACTCGGTGATTTCCTTTACCACACCAAAATTCATCAGCGGCTCGCCGCCGAAATAGTCGATTTCAATGTTACGGCGTGTACCCGAATTTTTGATAACAAAATCAATCGCCGCCTTGCCGACCTCTGCACTCATCAAGCCACGTCTGCCCTGATGATAGTCGCCCGTTGAAGCAAAGCAGTACTTGCATCTTAAATTACAGTCGTGAGCAATATGCAGACAAAGAGCCTTTACAACCGACTTTTTATTCCACTTTGCCGCAATATCGGCATAAAAATCATCGGTGTAGAGCTGTTCCTCGTCCACCAGCTTTTTAAGCTCGGCAAAGCTTTCGGCAACCTCTTTCTCGGAATATTTTGTTTTAAGAGGGACTAATTTTTCCGAATAATCCGCAGTTTTGTCAAATTCGCCGCCGATTACGTCCATAATATCATAGAAGCAATCGTCCACGATATGTACCGCACCGCTGTAAATATCCATAACGATGTTAAGTCCCATCAGTTTATACTTATGTACCAATTTCCCTGACTCCTATCCTTTAACAAAAAACAACTGCCCTGCGAAATCGGCAAGACAGCTTTGTTTTTTAAAATTTAATTATTTCTTGAGCTGTTCACACTTCTGGTTAGCAACTGTGCAAGAGGTCTTGCAAGCTGACTGACAAGATGTCTGGCATTCGCCGCAAGCACCGCGTTTAACGCTGTCCTTCAATACTGCTGTGTTAAGAGTTTTAACGTGTGTCATTATATTTTACCTCCGAAAAAATTTTCATTTTTATCATTGTACCACAAAATTCTGCGGTCTACAAGTCTTTTTTTAAGAATTTTTGCGAAATTTACTAAAATCTGTTATTATGCTCCTTAAAAGCTCTGTCCATACTGCGTTTTGAGTCACGTCTTGCAATGTCCTCACGCTTGTCGTAGAGCTTTTTACCCTTTGCAACACCGAGTGCCAGCTTTACACGAGAGCCTTTGAAATAGAGCGAGAGTGGAATAAGCGAAAAACCGTCCTGAGCCACAAGACCGATAAGACGTCTGATTTCGCTTTTGTGCAAAAGCAACTTTTTCGGACGCAGGGGGTCTTTGTTGAAAATATTACCCTGCTCGTAGGGACTGATATTCATACCGTGTACAAATACCTCGCCCTTATCAACGCTTGCGTAAGCGTCGGTAAGATTAACCCTTCCGCCCCTGACCGATTTCACCTCGGTACCGAAAAGCTCAATGCCAGCCTCGATTGTTTCGTTAATGAAATAATCGTGGTGAGCCTTTTTGTTGCGTACGAGAGTTTTTATTGCTTCAGATGCCATTTGCCCAAAATTCCTTTCTGCGTGAAAAAATTACATTCCGAGAGCCTTTTTCAGCTCGTCAGCTTTGTCTGTTTTCTCCCACAAAACACCCAAATCCTCTCTGCCCATATGACCGTATGCCGCAAGCTGTTTATACTGCGGACGTCTTAAATCCAATGCTGCAATAATCTCCTGAGGACGCAGGTCAAATACTTTTTTAACTGCCTCTGCGAGAGCTTCGTCCGAAACCTTGCCTGTGCCGAAGGTGTCTGCCATTACCGAAACAGGCTCGGCAACGCCGATTGCATATGCAAGCTGAATTTCGCATTTTGATGCAAGTCCTGCCGCAACGATATTCTTCGCAACCCATCTTGCAGCGTATGCCGCCGAACGGTCAACCTTAGTCGGGTCTTTGCCCGAGAATGCACCGCCGCCGTGACGTGCGTAACCGCCGTAGGTGTCAACAATAATCTTTCTGCCCGTAAGACCGCTGTCGCCCTGCGGACCGCCGACTACAAATCTGCCTGTCGGGTTTATATAATACTTTGTTTCGTCTGTCAGAAGAGATGACGGAACAATCGGCTTTACAACATTTTCGATAAGGTCTGACTTGATTTGGGGTATATCTACGTCGGGTGAATGCTGTGTCGAAATTACAATCGTATCAACCGCAACAGGCTTTCCGTCTTCGTAAATAACTGTTACCTGTGTTTTGCCGTCGGGACGCAGGTAGGTGAGAGTTCCGTCCTTTCTTACATCGGTCAGCCTTTTTGCAAGCTTGTGTGCAAGAGAGATGGGGAGAGGCATAAGCTCGGGCGTTTCATCGCACGCATAACCGAACATCATACCTTGGTCGCCCGCACCCTCGGCATCAACGCCCATTGCAATGTCGGGTGACTGCTCGTCAATCGAGGTTACAACCGCACAGGTTGTGCCGTCAAAGCCGTACTTCGCACGGTCATATCCGATTTCGAGAACGGTTTCCCTTGCAATTTTAGGTATATCGGCATAGCCGTTGGTGGTGATTTCGCCCATAATCGAAACGATACCCGTTGTACAGGTGGTTTCACAGGCAACTCTCGATTTCGGGTCCTGTCTTAAAAGCTCGTCTAAAACTGCGTCTGAAATCATATCACAGATTTTGTCGGGATGCCCCTCGGTCACCGACTCTGATGTAAATAACATTTTACTCATTTGTATCTTCCTTCCTAATTATATACAGTTAAAAATTATTTATGTGTTACAGCGTGCGGAACACCCCGATTACCTTGCCCAGAATTTCAACATTTGAGAGAATAATCGGCTCCATACTGTCATTTTCGGGTTGCAGTCGAATGTATCCGTCCTCCTTGTAGAAGGTCTTAACCGTAGCCTCCTCGCCGTTTATGAGGGCTACTGCTATATCTCCGTTATCGGCGGTTGGCTGACGTTGTACCAAAATCAAATCTCCGTCAAGGATTGCCGCATTTATCATTGACTCACCCTCGACACGGAGCATAAAAAGCTCCTTATTCCTTGCAATTGAGGCGGGAATGGGGAAGCTCCCCGAAATGTCCTCTATTGCCGTTATCGGCACGCCAGCGGTGATTTTACCGTAAATGGGAACATTCACATACTGCTCGGTATCCTCGCCGACTATTTTTAAAGTACGGTTTTTACCGCCGTCTTTTACAATCAGACCGTGTTCCTCAAGCTTTTTGAGCCGTGCGTGTACCGTGGCGGTTGAGCTTAGTCCGATTTCGGCACAAATCTCACGTACGGTCGGCGGAAAGCCACGCTTTTCAAGCTGCTCTCTGATGAAAGATAGTATCTGATAATCCTTTTCGCCAAGCTTTGCCATCTGCGTGCCTCCCTTCTGTCAGTGTACATTATACCACTATTATGCAGTAAAGTCAAATATTACTTACCACGCATCATTTGCTCAATGTCGGTGTACTCGTATTCGCCGCCCTTGGCAGCAGGTGTCTTGCTTTTTTGGCGGTGTGTTTCGTGTTCTGCCTGTGCCGCTGCGGTGGTGAGTATTCCTTCTGCCGCCCAGCGTGCCAGAATTTTATCCATATACGGGAAAGACAGCTTACCCGTCTGCATCAGACAGTACTCGTGTGCGAGAAGTATCATTTCACGGCTCATATTAAGCTCGTCCGTCCATTTGGAAAAATACTGCTCCTCGCCTGCGGCAAGGGGACGGTTTGCGATTCCCATTGCGGTTGTGATGTGACGTATATCGTCATTTTTACGTTCGCTGTCACGGAGATATCTGCTAATATCCTCGGGTGTGGTCAGTCCTCTGTCACACCACGACAGTGCAACCTTCTCTGCATAGGAAAGCCGTGGCTTGCCCTTATCGACACAGTACTCAAGAAGCATAAGCACCGCTTCGGGTGAAAATCCGAGTCCGTCATAAAACCAATAAAGCGTTTCCATCTCGGACGGATTTAAAGGCTTCTGCAAAAGCTCCTCCGCAACGGCGAGCATATCCCGAAGCGCGGGACTTGCCACTACCGCATCGCTTATCTGCGAAGAGGAATAATCGCTCTTTTGAACACGCATTTCCTGCTCGGGAACGGGTGTGGGGGAGGGGATTGCTTTCGGCACATCTGCTGTAAAGGAAACAGCACCGTCCTGCTCGAACATTGAGCCTTGCTCAATCCAGTATTTAACCGCATTTATAACGTCACTTTCAAGTACGTCGAGTGCGTCGGCAATTTCGCTGTATTCGGTCTGATTTCCCGAAAGTGCGAGCATATACAGATAAATTTTAACATATGTAGCGTTTGCCCTTGGGATTTTTCCGAGAATGAAATCCCTTGCAAGGCATACCGTGTCGTTTTTACTTATAATAAAGGGCATATTTTTTCTCCTTGTAAAATGTTTTTGTATAAAGCTTGAAAAAAATTCAATATGCCTCTTGACATATTGAAAAATATGTGGTAGTATAGTTTATTGTACTATGGTAATAAAATGGGTATATTATCCGCTGTCATTGATTTATGAGTGAATTATATCATATATAATTACAAAAATCAAGCGTCTTGCGGAAAAATATAAAAAACCGTTTTTTACCAAAATTTCAGACGAGGTGATAAAAGAATGGTGCATCAAGTTCATATGGGCAAAAACACCAGGCTAAGTTATTCTAAAATTAACGAAGTTTTAGAAATGCCAAACCTTATCGAGGTGCAGAAGGATTCTTACAAATGGTTTTTAGAGGAGGGACTGAAGGAGGTATTCCACGATATCTCCCCGATTACAGACCACTCGGGACAGCTTGTACTTGAGTTTTTCGATTACCGCCTTGATTACAACCCCAAATATTCAGTGGAGGAGTGTAAGGAGCGTGACGCAAAGTATGCGGCACCCTTGCGTGTAAGTGTAAGACTTATCAATACCGAAACGGGCGAAATTAAAGAACAGGAGATTTTCCTCGGCGATTTTCCGCTGATGACAGAGCAGGGTACCTTTATCATAAACGGTGCAGAGCGTGTTATTGTCAGCCAGCTCGTACGTTCACCCGGTATCTACTACGGCTTTGAACGTGATAAGACAGGAAAGCCTCTTTACAATTCAACAGTTATACCCTACCGTGGTGCGTGGCTTGAGTATGAAACAGACTCGAACGACGTTTTTTCGGTGCGTATTGACAGAACCCGTAAAATCCCCGTCACCATTCTTATCCGTGCGATGGGCATTCAGACAAATGCCGAAATTACCGAGCTGTTCGGTGAGGACCCGAGGCTGACCGCCTCCTTTGAAAAGGACCCGACCGACAACCGCAACGACGCACTTTTGGAAATATATAAGAGATTAAGACCGGGCGAGCCGCTTAACGTGGAAAATGCGGAGTCGCTTATTACGAATATGTTCTTCGACCCGAAGAGATACGACCTTGCAAGGGTAGGACGCTACAAGTTTGATAAAAAGCTTGCCCTTACCTCACGTATTGTCGGAAAGATTGCCGCTGACGATGTTATCGACCCGACAACGGGTGAAATTCTTGCATCGGCAGGTGACGAGCTTACTTATGATACCGTTCTTAAGATGGAAAATGTCGGTGTAAACTCGCTTGACGTTATTGTTGAGGAACAGAGAGTACGTATTCTTTCTAATGATATGGTGCTTATTTCGGAGTATGTTGATATCGACGTTTCCGACCTTAAGCTCAAGAAGGTAAGAAGAAAGGTGCTTGAGGATATCCTCAATAATGTTGAGGAGGGCGACGACCTGCACGAAATTATCGCTTCACGTGCAGACGAGCTTTCGCCGAAGCATATCACCGTTGACGATATGATGGCGTCAATCAACTATGTTATTAACCTCGCAAACGGCGTGGGTACAATCGACGATATCGACCACCTCGGAAACAGACGTCTGCGTAGCGTGGGCGAGCTTTTGCAGAACAAGTTCAGAATTGGTCTTGCAAGAATGGAAAGAGTTGTAAGAGAGCGTATGACTATTCAGGATTTGGAGATTATCACACCGCAGACTCTTATCAATATCCGTCCGATTATCGCAACAATTAACGAGTTCTTCGGCTCATCACAGCTGTCGCAGTTTATGGATCAGCCCAACCCGCTTGCAGAGTTGCGTCATAAGAGAAGAATTTCAGCACTCGGTCCGGGCGGTCTTTCAAGAGAGCGTGCAGGATTCGAGGTGCGTGACGTTCACTATTCGCACTACGGCAGGATGTGTCCGATAGAAACACCTGAAGGTCCGAACATCGGTCTTATTACATCGCTTGCAACCTTTGCAAGAGTTAACGAGTACGGCTTTGTTGAAGCACCTTACCGTAAGGTTGATAAGGCGACAGGCAGAGTTACAGACGAAATCGTATATATGGCGGCTGATACTGAGGACGAATTTATCATTGCACAGGCTAACGAGCCGCTTGACGAGGAGGGACGTTTCCTCGATAAACAGGTTGCGGCACGTTACCGTGATGAAATCCTCGAGGTTGACGGCAGCAGAATTGACTATATGGACGTATCGCCCAGACAGCTTGTATCCGTTGTTACGGCTTGTATCCCGTTCCTTGAGAACGACGACGCTAACCGTGCACTGATGGGCTCTAACATGCAGTGTCAGGCAGTACCTCTTCTTACCACCGACTCACCGATTGTCGGAACAGGTATGGAATATAAGGTTGCACGTGACTCAGGCTCGGCTGTTCTTGCCAAGGAGTCGGGTACAGTTATTAAGGTATCGGCTGATGAAATCGTTATCAAGGGCGACAGAACGGGTGCAAAGCACGTTCAGAAGCTTATCAAGTTTGCACGTTCAAACCAGTCGACCTGTATCAACCAGCGTCCGATTGTAGCAGTCGGCGAACACGTTGAAAAGGGTGACATTATCGCAGACGGTCCTGCTATGTCCAACGGCGAGCTTGCCCTCGGTAAGAATATCCTTATCGGCTTTATGACCTGGGAGGGTTACAACTACGAGGACGCTGTTCTTATCAGTGAGGAGCTGGTAATGAACGATGTATTCACATCTATCCACATTGAGGAATATGAGTGTGAAGCAAGAGATACAAAGCTCGGACCTGAGGAAATCACAAGAGATATTCCCAATGTATCCGAGGACGCATTGAAGGATTTGAATGATAAGGGTATTATCCGTATCGGTGCAGAGGTTCGTGCGGGAGATATACTTGTAGGTAAGGTTACACCCAAGGGTGAAACAGAGCTTACCGCAGAGGAAAGACTTCTCCGTGCAATCTTCGGCGAGAAGGCACGTGAGGTGCGTGATACCTCCTTGCGTGTACCGCACGGTGAAAACGGTATCATCGTTGATGTCAAGACCTTCACACGTGAAAACGGCGACGAGATGTCCCCTGGTGTAAACGAGGTTGTAAGATGCTACATTGCACAGAAGAGAAAAATCTCTGTCGGCGATAAGATGGCAGGTCGTCACGGTAACAAGGGTGTCGTTTCAAGAGTTCTTCCGAGAGAGGATATGCCGTTTTTGGAGGACGGAACTCCCTTGCAGATTGTGCTGAACCCGCTCGGCGTTCCTTCACGTATGAATATCGGTCAGGTGCTTGAGATGCATCTTGGCTTTGCTTACAGCACACTCAGCCTTAAGAGCCGCCGTGAGCTTGAAGCTATGACGGTTGAGGAGGCATATAAAAAGACTATACTTGAAGCTAAGGAAAACCTTTCATCGGGACAGTTCCTCAAGATTGCGACACCTGTATTCGACGGTGCACGTGATGAAGACCTTTCACAGGCATTTGAGCTTGCAGGTCTTGATAAGTCCTTCAAGTCCACCGTATACGACGGCAGAACGGGTGAAAAGTTTGATAACCCTGTTACCGTCGGCGTGATGTATTACCTCAAGCTTGACCACTTGGTTGACGATAAGATTCACGCTCGTTCGACTGGTCCGTACTCACTCGTTACACAGCAGCCGCTCGGTGGTAAGGCACAGTTCGGCGGACAGCGTTTCGGTGAGATGGAGGTTTGGGCGCTTGAGGCATACGGCGCAGCATATACCTTGCAGGAAATCCTGACCGTTAAGTCGGACGATATCGTAGGCCGTGTCAAGACCTATGAGGCGATTGTCAAGGGCGAGAATATCCCACGTTCGGGTATCCCCGAGTCCTTCCGAGTTCTTGTTAAGGAGCTTCAGGCTTTGGCACTCGATATCAGAATTCTTGACAGAAATAATGAGGAGATTGACCTTGACGCATATCTCGACGACGATGACGATGCTCCGACACAGGATTTGATTGATACAATGCAGGGTGATGAGATATTCACCGATGACGGCGATATGTCCATCGAGGATATGGACGACGATGAAGAGGATTACGATTACGGCGATGACCTCTACGAGGACGATATGGAGGAAGCGCCCGAAGAGAGAACTTTCCTCACAGCGGACGATTTTTAATAGGAGGCGAAAATAAATGTTAGAATTTAATAGCTTTGATGCAATAAAAATCGGTTTGGCTTCGCCCGAAACTATCCGCAGCTGGTCGCACGGAGAGGTTAAAAAGCCCGAAACAATCAACTACCGCACACTCAAGCCCGAAAAGGACGGTCTGTTCTGCGAACGCATTTTCGGACCGACCAAGGACTGGGAGTGTCACTGCGGTAAGTATAAGAAGATAAGATATAAAGGTGTTGTCTGTGACCGATGCGGCGTTGAGGTTACAAAGTCCAAGGTACGCCGTGAGAGAATGGGACACATCGAGCTTGCAACACCCGTTTCACACATCTGGTATTTCAAGGGCGTTCCGTCATCAATGGGACTGATCCTTGATATTTCGCCCAGACAGCTTGAAAAGGTGCTGTATTTTGCGGCTTATATCGTAACCGACCCCGGTAACACCGAGCTTGCACAAAATCAGATTTTGTCCGAGGCTGAATACCGTGAGGTTTACGAAAAGTACGGTAATAAGTTTGTAGCATCAATGGGTGCGGAGGCTATTCACGAGCTGTTGTCCAAGATTGACCTTGACGAGCTTTCAACAGAGCTTAAAGCAGAGCTTGAAACAGCTCAGGGACAGAAAAAGGGCAAGATTATTAAAAGACTTGAAATTGTTGAGGCATTCCGCCTTTCCAATAACCGCCCCGAATGGATGATTATGTCGGTAGTTCCCGTTATTCCGCCCGACCTGCGTCCTATGGTACAGCTTGACGGCGGACGTTTCGCGACAAGCGATTTGAACGACCTTTACCGCAGAGTTATCAACAGAAACAACAGACTTCGCAGACTTTTAGAGCTTGGTGCACCTGAGATAATCATACGCAACGAGAAGAGAATGCTGCAAGAGGCTGTTGACGCACTTATCAATAACGGCCGCCGTGGCAGAACGGTTACAGGCCCCGGAAACAGAGCACTCAAGTCGCTTTCCGACCTCTTAAAGGGTAAGCAGGGACGTTTCCGTCAGAACCTCTTGGGTAAGCGTGTTGACTACTCGGGACGTTCGGTTATCGTTGTAGGTCCTGAAATGAAGATTTATCAGTGCGGTCTGCCTAAGGAAATGGCGATTGAGCTGTTTAAGCCGTTCGTTATGAAGGAGCTTGTTGCACGTGGTCTTGCACATAATATCAAGAGTGCAAAGAGAATGGTAGAGCGTGTTAAGCCTGAGGTTTGGGACGTTCTTGAGGACGTAATCAAGGAACACCCCGTGCTTCTTAACCGTGCTCCGACGCTTCACAGACTCGGTATTCAGGCATTTGAGCCGAAGCTTGTTGACGGCAGAGCATTGAAGCTGCATCCGCTTGTTTGTACAGCGTACAACGCCGACTTCGACGGTGACCAGATGGCTATTCACGATCCGCTGTCACCCGAGGCACAGGCAGAGGCAAGATTCTTGATGCTTTCGGCTAACAACCTTTTGAAACCGCAGGACGGTCACCCTGTTACTGTTCCGACGCAGGATATGATTTTGGGTAGTTACTACCTGACACTTGTTAAGGACGACGAAATCGGCGGTAAGGATTACCCCGAACGTGACCAAAGTGAAGAGTGGCATCCGCTTCTCTATACAAGCTATGACGAGGCAATTCTCGCATACGAGAACAAATGCGTAGGTCTGCATACACCGATTAAGGTGTTGCAGGAGGCAGATATTCAGGGCAAGCATTATAAGAAGCTTGTTGACGCAACTGTCGGCAGAATTATCTTCAACCGCAACATTCCGCAGGATTTAGGTTACGTTGACCGTACCAATCCCGAAACAATGTTCGACCTTGAGATTAACGAGCTTGTCGGTAAAAAGCAGCTCGGAAAGATAATCGACAGATGTATCCGAGTTCACGATACAACCAAAACAGCCGAGGTTCTTGACCTTATCAAGGAAACAGGCTACAAATATTCGACCAGAGGTGCGATTACCGTTTCGGTATCCGACATCGAGGTTCCCGAGCAGAAGAAGGAAATCCTTGCTGCTGCCGAGGAAGAGGTTGCTAAGATTACAAAGATGTTCAGACGTGGTATCCTGACCGATCAGGAACGTTACGAGCAGGTAATCAAGGTTTGGGCAAAGGCTTCGGGCGACGTTACAGATGCGATGATGAGCCATCTGGGTAAATTCAACCCCATCTTTATGATGGCGGATTCAGGTGCCCGTGGTAGCGTAAACCAGATAAGACAGCTCGCTGCGATGCGTGGTCTTATGGCGGATACACAGGGTAGAACGGTCGAAATTCCTATCCGTGCTAACTTCCGTGAGGGTCTTAATGTACTTGAGTACTTCATTTCCTCGCACGGTGCTCGTAAGGGTCTTACCGATACGGCCTTGAGAACTGCCGACTCAGGTTACCTTACAAGACGTCTTGTTGACGTTTCTCAGGACGTTATCGTTCGTGAGAAGGACTGCGGAACGACAGAGGGCGAGTGGGTATCCGAGATTAAGGACGGCAACGAAACAATCGAGCCGCTGGCAGACCGTATTTTGGGCAGAATTACAATGGCGGACGTTGTTGACGACGACGGCAATGTAATTGTTCCTGCTGATAAGCTTATGGACGACGCTGATGTTGATAAGATTTTAAAGGCAGGCATAAAGAAGGTTTATATCAGAAGCGTACTGACCTGTAAATCCAAGGTTGGTGTATGTGCTAAGTGTTACGGCAGAAACCTTGCAACAGGTAAGCTCGTTAATGTGGGTGAGGCAGTAGGTATCATTGCCGCACAGTCCATCGGTGAGCCTGGTACACAGCTTACAATGCGTACCTTCCACGCCGGCGGTGTTGCATCGGGCAGCGATATCACACAGGGTCTTCCCCGTATCGAGGAGCTTTTCGAGGCAAGAAAGCCTAAGGGTCTTGCAATCATTTCGGAAATCGGCGGTAAGGTTACCGTTAACGAAACAAAACGCCGCAGAGAGGTTATCGTATCAAATGACGAAACAGGCGACGCAAGAACCTATGTTATTCCTTACGGCTCAACCATTAAGGTTGCAGACGGCGATATTATCGAGCTTGGTGACGAGTTGACAATCGGTTCGGTTAACCCGAACGATATCCTCCACATCAAGGGACCGCACGCCGTTCAGGTTTATATCACCCGTGAGGTGCAGAGAACCTACCGTATGCAGGGTGTTGACATCAACGACAAGCACGTTGAGGTTATCACACGTCAGATGCTCCGTAAGGTACGTGTAGAGGACGCAGGTGACACAAATCTTTTGATTGGTGCACTTGTTGACAAGTTCGAGCTTACAGAGGCGAACGAGGCACTTTCGGAGGGACAGACTCCTGCGATTGCGTCTCCCGTACTGCTCGGTATTACAAAGGCTTCTCTTGCAACAGAGTCCTTTATGTCGGCGGCTTCCTTCCAGGAAACTACCAAGGTACTCACCGATGCCGCTATCAAGGGCAAGGTTGACCACCTTCTCGGACTTAAAGAGAACGTCATCATCGGTAAGCTCATTCCCGCAGGTACAGGTATGCACGCATATAAAGATGTCGGCATAACGCTTGAGGGGTATGAAGTAGACGAGGAAGAGATTAATTGAATAAAAAAATAAAGGGTGTATCAACACCCTTTATTTTTTATTCAGTAATATCATTACTCTTTAAAAATTCAGGTAAATGCGGGTCATCATAGCCGAACGAGGTGCTGAAGGACGAGCCGTCGCGAAGGAAGAAGGTAACGTCCATATCGTAGCTGTAAATCACAAATAATCCTTCTACATATTCATACAATTCTCTGATTTGTTCGGGATTGTCGATAACCATATCATAGTGGACATCATTTATTGACGAAGCGGTTTCGACAGCAACGCTGACAGGCTTTTCGTTTCTGTAAATACGATAGTAGTTTATCCCTACCTTCTCGATATCCTCCGCCTTTGGCCACGGAGTCATAAGACCGTATTTCTCCAGTACGCCGATAGTGTTCACATAGGACGGACGTATATAATAGGTTTCACGCTTGTTTGCAAGCTCGCTTTCGGGTACGGGAGTACCGTTTTCGTAATGTGACGGCTCGGTATATTCCATTCTAATCCAAGTCATAGTTTCCATTCTGCCTGCAAATTCCGAGTAATCAGCATTCATAAGGTCGGTTTTCAATGCGGTAAGCAATTCTTCGTAAATTTCTTTGTTCACCGCCTTAACGTCATTATATCTTGCATCACGGATATCCATTTCGATTATGGTACGCTCATTATCACGAAGAATGGGGAAGTATGCCTGCCGTATAATATCACTTTCGCAAATCGGCTCTAAAAGCTCCTTGTGATTTGCAAAATCGGCAATATATTCACGCTTGAGTTTTCCGCCGTTTTTGAGGTCATACTCAATAGTTATTCTTCTGCCCTGATGAATACCGTCCTTGTTTGCTGCAAGCTGTGTATGAAGTGCCGCAACCTTTAGAATTACCGTTTCATCGGTGATGTAAGGGGTGAAGGTTTTGTCGGGGTACATTCTCTCGCCGACATCATTGTAATAAAAACCGCTGTCGTTGTTTATATAGGTTTCAAAGGTTATGCCCGAAACATCTTCGGGTACAGGAACTCTCGCCTCAAAGCCCGTGAGGTCAAATTTCAGTACGCCGAATACCGCAAGAATAGCCGCAGAATATATAAGGATTGGCTTATATACGCTGAAAACACGGAAACTTTTCTTTACAATCATAGTTGCAATCACAATGCCTAAAATGCCGAGTGGAATGAGTGCAAGTGCAGAACTAATATCCCAGAGCGAGTTAAAATACGCAAAACCGATACAGCCGCAGCATATACCTGCACCGTAGACAAATACGGGACGCAGTTTGGGGAATGCAACAACCTCGCTGTGATTTTCAATACTCCGTATTTTGTAGAAGAAATAGCCTGCGATAACGAGTGCAAGGGTTATTACGGTGTACAGGAGTATATTTTTTGCCGAAAGCAGGTCAACAGGTCCAAGGTACAGCTTTTCAAGAAGGAAGGTTCCGTCAGATGCCCAGCCGTACAGCTGTGTGTCCAGAAAGTATGCGAGAAAGCTCTCACACGCAATTGGCAGTACGGCAAATACATAGGTGAAAATGATTGCCGCAACAACATTCGCTGTAATCATTGAAACGGCGACCGCACCTGAAAAGGAGAGTATGCTGTACAAAGCGGAAATACCGAGTACAATGAACAGATGCGAAACCTTGTAAGTCGTTGCAAAACCGCTGTCGGCACGCATTATAAGCAGTATTGCACCGTTTACCACAAGCGGTATCATAAACATTATAACGCCCGATATTATATGCGATATGTACTGTGTTTTACGTAGTACGGGGATACTGTGTGCAAAGGCAGCCGATTTTCCCGTTTGGAGATAGGAAAACAGAAATACCCCGAGTATAACAGGTATAATCAGTGCCAATACGAAAATCGGAGCAGAATAGTTATACAGCGTGGAATGTGCAAAGGCATATGTCTGTGCACCGATAAAGGAATTATTGTAGTATCTGTCAATAAAATTGTACACCGAAAGCAAGAGAATTGCCAGTGTATGCAGGGCAGGTATCCACCAAAGCCGCTTAAAATCGGATTTTATGATACTTTTATTACAGAATGATGTTTTCAAATTCATAGCCTAAGCCTCCCAACTCATAAATGAATATTTCCTCCAAGGTTAAGGGCAGAATGTCGCAGATAAGCGGCGAATATTTGCCTGCGGTCTGCACGATTTTCTCCGAATTACCCTTTACAATGAATATGCTGACGCTGCCGTAATTCTCACGGTGTACGGGCTTTAGCTCCTCTAAGAGAGCTGGCGGCACTTCGTCAGAGAACGCAAGCTGCAGCTTATGTGTTGCACCCTTCATATCGTCAAGTGCCTTTTCAAGAACAATTTTGCCGTTGTGCATAATTCCGACGTGGTCGCATACGTCCTCAAGCTCACGCAGATTGTGGCTCGATACTAGCACGGTCGTACCACGCTCGGCAACGTCCTGCAAAATCAGCCGCCATACATTTCGACGCATTACGGGGTCTAAGCCGTCAACAGGCTCGTCAAGCAGCATAATTTCGGGCTGTGCACAAATGGAAAGCCAGAATGCCACCTGCTTCTGCATACCCTTTGAAAGACTTCGCACCTTACGGCTTGTGTCAATCTTAAATATTTCCTTGAGATTTTCAAACCGCTCCCAACTCCAGTCCTTGTAAAGACCTGCATAGTATTTTGCGGTATCCTTGATTGTGTATGTAGTAAAGAAAAACAAATCGTCGCTTATGAAGGTCAGATTTTCCTTTACAGCTAAATTTTCATATATTTTCTTGTTATCAATAAGCGTTTCGCCGCTGTCTGCACGGTAAACACCCGAAAGAATTTTCAAAATAGTAGTTTTTCCTGCACCGTTCGGGCCGATAAGACCGTAAACCGAGCCTTTTTCAACGTTGATATTAAGTCCGTCAAGTGCGGTGAAATCGCCGAAGCGTTTTATTACATTTTTAACTTTTATCATCAATTCTCACACCTTTCCTCGTATTCCTCGCCGAGTATTTTTACAAGCTCCTCTTGGGGAACACCCAAAAATTTTAATTTGTCCACAAGCGTGCGGTATTCGGTAAGAATTTCCGCCGTATCACTCCTTTTGACAACCTGCTGCCTTGGTGCGACAAAGCACCCTTTTGCTCTTACCGAGTAAATGTAGCCGTCACTTTCCAAATCTCTGTATGCTTTCTGGATAGTGTTCGGGTTGATTGCGAGCGTACCTGCAAGCTCACGCACAGACGGGATTTTGTCGTTTTCCCTCAAAGCACCGCTTATGATAAGCTCTGCAAATTTCTCCTTAATCTGCTCGTAAATCGGTCGATGGTCGCCGTAATCAAGCTGGAACATCAGTTTTCCCTCCTTTCATAAACTGTACCAACTGTACTACTATAAATAGTACACTATAAATTTTGACTTGTCAAGTACTTTTTGGAAAAAATTTTAGAATATAAAATTAAATGAAATACTTGACATATAATATTATCTGGCATATAATTATAACAATGTTATATATATGTAATAAAAGAGGTGTAGCTTATGAAAAGCGGAACAATATTTAACATACAAAAGTTTTCTGTAAATGACGGTCCGGGGATAAGGACAACTGTTTTTATGAAAGGGTGTCCACTCGATTGTATATGGTGTCATAATCCCGAGTCAAAGTCAGCAAAATGCGAGATATTTTATGATTCATCAAAGTGCATTGAATGTAGAATGTGCGAGAGTATATGTCCGAATAAATGCCACATTTTTTCGTCGGAGCATCACGCATATGAGAGGAAAGACTGCACAGCCTGCGGCGAATGTGCAAAAGCCTGTATAACAAATGCACTTGAAATGGTAGGATATAAAAAATCGGTTGATGAAATTTTGGAGGAAGTTTTAAAGGATAAGATTTTTTATGAAAATTCAGGCGGAGGTATAACTCTGTCGGGCGGCGAGCCGATGTATCAGTTTGAATTTACACATGAGCTTCTGAAGGAGGCGAAAAAACAGGGACTTCATATATGTATGGAAACCTGTGGATTTGCAAAGGAAGAGAGCTATCGGAAAATTGCAGACCTTGTTGACATTTTCCTTTTTGATTATAAGGAAACAAATTCCCATAAACACAAGGAATTTACGGGAGTGTCAAATGAACTGATTATAAAAAATCTGATGATGTTAGATGCTTTGGGCTGCAAAATCATTCTTCGGTGTCCGATTATACCAACACTGAACGATACAGAGGAACACCTTGCAGGAATTGCGGATATTGCAAACAAGCTGAATAATATTCTTGAAATCAATATTGAGCCTTATCACCCTCTTGGAAAAGGAAAAGCACAGAACCTCGGTCGGGAATACGCTTTAGATGACTTGTCTTTTCCCGAAAACGCAGAAGTGGAAAAATGGATTGAGAATATTTCATCAAAAACAAATATACC
>JAFULX010000212.1 GCA_017483065.1 Clostridia bacterium
AAAATTCGGAACACTGCCAAAACCGCAGGACAGAGCCACATTGATGATTTTTTCGCTGTCTGCAAGCTGCTTTTTTGCGTTTATAACTCTGATGGTGTTAAGGTATTCGGGAAGTCCCATTCCTGTATATTCCTTGAATTTTCTTAAAATGGTGTATTTACTCATATAAAACTTTTGCGAGAGCATATCGAGTGTGATTTTTTCTCCGAAATTTCTCTCGGTAAACTTTATAACCTCAAAGAATGACGAATAGTTTGTGTATTCAACGGAAAACTCACACAAGTGCATTAAAAAATTGCAAAGGCATAACAATAGAAGCTCATCGTTGTTCCTACTGGTTGATTGGGATAGCTCAAGAAGTTGGTTGATGAGCAGATTTATTTTATCCGCCGAGCTGTCAATTATAATAATCGGTGCTGCGGGATTAAAGCAGCTTAAGATGTCGGTGTTAAGAGCTGACCTTATTTTATGAATAAAATCCTCACGGAAGTTTATTAAAACTCTTTCCTGCGGTATTTTTTCTCCTGCCTCGGTAAGGTGTGGTATGTACGGAGGAATTAGTGCAATAGAGCTGTCGTTCAGGGTATATCTGTTACCGTTTACTGTTAGAAACCGCTCGTTTTTGGTTACATACAAAATTTCATAATGGTCGTGATAGTGAAGCTCGGGCATAGTGGCACGCTCAAAATATGTAAGTTTTTGAATGGCAAAGCCAAGGTCGCTGTCGCTAAGTAAATTTCCTGAAAAAAACATTATTTTCACTCACCTTCAAATCTATGATAACATAAAATATTTTTTTGAGCAAGCAATATTTGTAAACTTTTATGCAATATATGTGTTGAAAAGGAAATAGCCGTAACTGTATAATGTGTGTGAGGTGATTGATAATGCAAAAAATTATGGAAAAAGTTATAGACAAAATGCTTTATATCGAAAAGACCGAGGTTGAAGAAAAATGTCCTATAAGTATTATTGATATAAATAAATGGGAATGGGCACAGGGCGTAGGCTTATACGGTCTGTACAGATACTATGAAGTATCGGGAAATGAAAAGTATCTTGACTTTATGAAGCAGTGGTATAAAAACAGGATTGCAGAGGATCTGCCTGAAAAATCTGTAAATACCTGCTCGCCGCTTCTTGTCCTTACCTATATTCACGAAAATAAGAAAGAATATCTTGACATAATGTATGAATGGGCTAAGTGGCTGGTAGAGGAGCATCCCCGTACAGAAGAGGGCGGAATTGCACACACAGGCTCGGGTTTTGTTCAGGATAAAGAGCTTTGGGACGATACGCTTTTTATGTGCGTTCTCTTCCTTGCAAGAGCGGGAGTGATTTTCAATAAACCCGAATGGCTCGACGAAACGAAAAAACAGTTTTTAATCCATATAAAGTATTTAACGGACCGCAAAACAGGTCTTATGTTCCACGGCTGGTCCTTTGACGGCAGGCATAATTTCGGCAAGGCACTTTGGGGTAGAGGCAATTGCTGGATAACGGTAGGAATTCCCGACTATATTGATATTATGGGCGATAAGCTTGAGCCTTTTATGAAGGATTTTCTCATAAGCACATTCTCGATGCAGGTTGAAGCACTGGCAAAGTATCAGGACGAAAGCGGTGCGTGGCATACACTTATAGATGACAATACAAGCTACATTGAAATTTCTGCTACAAGCGGCTTCGGATATGGTATATTAAAAGGAATAAGAAAGGGCTATCTGGATAGAAAATACCAAAATTGTGCAAATAAAGCACTCCAAGCCGTTACAGCCAACATTGCAGAGGACGGAACGGTTCTGAACGTGTCTTATGGTACAGGTTTGAAATTTGATTTAAACTATTATAAGACTGTGGAGATAAGTCCTATGACATACGGTCAGGCATTGGCTGTTTTATGTATTTGTGAGGGTATGAAAAAAGGAGAATAACTATGATTGACAGAATTAGAAAAAGATTTTGTGAGATGCCCTATGAGATATTGGATAATATGATTATTGCGAACAGACGGCCGCATACTCCTTCGGTAGAAAGCCTTGAGCGATGCAGCGATGGACGTGAAACGGGTGCATATTATTTCCTTGCCAGATATTTTGATATGATAGACGATGTTCAGGCAGAGGGTATTGTATCCGAAATTATAAAGCTTCAGAATACCGACGAGTCGGACAGGCTTTACGGCTGTATGAGATGGTACAGGGAGGAACCGTACATATTCGATACAAACGGTGCATTCTTTGTTCTTCTTCCGTTTGCCCTTGCTTATGTTTTATGCGAAAACAAGATGACAGCGGGGGAAAAGGACGGAATACGTCTAATGCTGGAGCGGGGCGGAAAATGGTTTCAGAAAGAATGTGCAGGACCGATATACTATACAAATAAAATTACAAGCGACGGTGCTATCCTTGCACTGATTTCAAAAGCTACGGGTAAGTACAAAGAGGAATGCAGAGATTTCTGGAATGATTGGACAGAATATGCAGATGAGCTTGGCTGGGGTTGGGGCGAAAATATCAGCGACTGTTATTCACTGATAACATTGAATGCTTTAAGTGCGGCCTGCCTTGCAGCACCTGATGAGGGAATTAAAGTAAAAATCGAACAAAAAAGGCAGGAGTTACTTGAGTATGTGTCCTTCCATAATGGCAAGGAGTTTATACCGTCAATAAGGAGCTATAATTTCAGTGGAGACATCAACTATGGCGGTGCTGTTTATAAAACCTTGCTTAAGCCTGAGCTGATAGTAAACTTTGCGGATTTAATGTCGGCAGTTGTCATAAATATCTCTGCCGCATCTTCCGAGGCATTTGGCAATTCACCTGCAAAGAGTGTTAAAACACAGCGTATATTCAAGGATTCATATGCCTACACTTGGAAGGGCGACGGCTTGCGGCTGGGAAGTGTATCAAAGTTTCCTGCAATGCCCGGTTGCTATCAGAATGATAATTGGGGACTCGGGTGGCAGTCTATGCCTGTAAGTGCGATGCTTGAAGGAGAGTATGTTTCCTTTTTGAGGTTCCGTACAAAAGTGAACGGGAATACACATTCCCACCCTGCACAGGACAAGCACAGTGCGTTTTTGTATAACAGACTTTTTGAGGATAACGCAATCCCTGACTATCAGACAAGAGCGGCTCAGAATGAGAATATTTTAGTTGCGATAAGAAGTATATCGCACATCGCCAATACAGCAGAATTTGTCTGTGATGAGTGGTGCATACCAGGGGACAGGGATGTGGAAATCTATGAAACAGATAACGCTGTGTGGTATGTTGTTGATAACAAAATTGCGGTATTCCCCTTAAACGGAGTATTTGCAAAGAGTAATACGAGGGAGAAACCAACGGTAAAAATACTCAAAGAAAACGGCTTTACAACAATTTCTGCAATAATTTACGAGGGTGCAAGCACGCTTTTAATTGCTGAATATACGGAAGCTGCATGGATAGTTACAGCAAGTAAAAACGTAACAGAGTATCTGGACAAAATAAAAATAACAGATGAAAAAATTACAGACAGAACAGTACCGAGAATGCCCTGTAAGCAAAAAAGAAAAATTACAGTAAGCGACGGTGCAAAATCGGCAGTATTGGAATATGACCCATATAACTAAAGATGCGGCGGCAATTTTTGTCGCTGCTTTTTGTTTTATAAATGATAGAAAAAACAGAAGTGGTCAGCACGGTTATATGCGAAATTCTAACTAAATAATTGAATTTTATTAACGACTATGATATAATAGCAAAGTTAGGATAAGTGACTTAAAAATACAAAGAAAGACTTGAATTTACAATGAAGAAAATGATTAAAACGGCTTTTATAGCCACAATTCCTGTGCTGACGGGGTATTTAGTTCTCGGATTTGGCTTTGGAATTATTCTCAAAGCAAACGGATACGGGATATTTTTAGCATTTATTATGAGCCTTCTTATCTATGCAGGCTCTATGCAGTATGTAGCTATAGGTCTGCTTACAGGCGGTGCGTCACTCATTACTGCGGTTCTAACAACGCTTATGGTGAATGCAAGGCATTTGTTCTATGGGATTTCTATGCTGGACAAGTACAAAGACACCGGCAAAAGAAAACCGTACCTGATTTTTTCCCTTACCGATGAAACATATTCGTTGGTGTGCGGTGATAATACAAATATACCGCCTGAAAACAGAAATGATTATTATTTTCTGGTATCACTATTTAATCAGATTTACTGGATTGCAGGCTCGGTGCTTGGTGCGGTTGTTGGCTCGCTGATTAAATTCAATTCAAGCGGTATTGATTTTGCACTGACTGCATTATTCCTGACCGTCTTTATTGAACAATGGCTGACGACAAAGAAACATACACCTGCAATTATCGGTGTTGCGGTTTCTGTGATATGTCTTGTTATATTCGGCAGTGAGAAGTTTCTGATACCGACAATGCTTGTCATTGCGTTGTTGCTCTGCTTGTATAAGGAGGAACGGGATAATGACTGAGTTACATATATGGTTACT
>JAFULX010000213.1 GCA_017483065.1 Clostridia bacterium
ATCCTTTGGAGTTGGCTGTCCTTGTTGCCGCTTTTTCGTTCCCTTCTCATTTTTTCTTCACCCCCTTGTTTTTTGACACTTTCCGTGGTAAAATGTTCTTGTAGGCGGTAAAAATACCGCTTACAAAACATATTATACTCTCAAATATGAGAAATGTCAAGCTTATTTTCTCATATTTTCTAAAAATGTTTTGGAGGTTATTATGGTAAACAGACTTTTAGCATTGATAAACCAAAAAGGATTAACTCCTTATTCTGTCGAGAAAGCGCTTGGTTTCGGTAATGGAGCAATAAAGCGTTTCAGCAGTAGCTCTCCCTCTGCTGACAAAATAGTTGCTCTCTCAGATTTTCTAAATGTATCCACAGACTATATCTTAAAAGGCAAACAGACAGGTAACTCTCTTACAGAACGGGAGGAGCTACTCATTAAATGGTATAGAGAATGTAATGATAAGGGTAAAGATTTGTTCTTTGAGGTTATAGACTCCATAAAAGATAAATATAAAAAAGATATTTCCAATACCCATTTGGAAAGTGATGTCGGATAAATAACGGGGGATAATATATGATAATAGATATTTTTATTACTGTGTTTATTATCGCTACTTTATTGTGCATATTTCTAAAAATCAAACAAGGCAGCGTTCCGTTCCTGGATAAGATACAAAAAGCTATTTTCAGCACTATAAATATGCCTGTTATATCAAATACACAAAACATTCCAGAAAAAAAGATTGTTTATGAACCGTTGCCCGAAACTTTTCCGATTGATATACATAATTTTATAAAAACAGGCATCTCTGGGCTGTATGACATTCCACCTATGTTTAGATACCTTGCATTCGATTCCGTGGATACAATCAACGTTTTGTTGATGCAGGCATATAGCCTTGTTGGAAACTTCCCGAAAACACAACTGACCCCCGAACAACTATGCTTTCATCAATCGCATCCCGACATTCGTGAATATACCTATTTACTCTATCACCCTTATACGCCAACAGGAAAAATTGCAAAATATCCATACTCGATACATTTTCATAATAACCAATCATTTTATAGCGGCACTTGTTTGTTCGGGACAATATATCATCTCGTTGATGGTCGTATCGGCAAAATTCGAATAATGAGATGGTATAATGGCATATTATACACCGTAAATTGTGCAATAAAAAGGAATGCCTTACAAGTCATAAAAATTGAAAAAAGTGATAATGGTGAGCAAAAAACACTGTATAATTTTAATGCGAAATAAGCTTATATCTCTTTATAGAGCAAAAGACAGGTAAGAGTTATTTTCTCTTACCTGTCTTTTATGGAGTTTTCAATGGTATTACACCACAATTCAAATGTTCCGTCGAAATCCTCTATACTATACGAAATCCCTGTTTCCATATCCGTACTTCTGATTACATTTATCGTAGGTGCGTTATACGCTTCAGAATATCCCATATAGTAACCAAACACACGGTAATTTCCCCCCTTTAGACCTTTCAAGCTATCTTCTTTAAGAGACATAAAATAGTCAATTTCCGTCCAGCACAGTAGCCATTCTTTATCATCTGAAATCAAAGTTGCAACTGCCGAATCATCATCAACAATCATTTTATCAACATAGCCGTCAATATAAATCTTTGCTCCGCCCAAACCGTTTTCTTCTGCAGGCAAATTGTATGTATCGTAATCTGCATACTCAAATGTTCCTATATCACCATATTCTATTGATTTCTTCATTGGTGTACCACACCCATTCAAAAACAAGCAAACAATTATGCAAATAAACGTAAAATACTTAATCTTCATTTTTTACCTCCGTGAAATTATATATTTATTGTAACATACATATACATTTTTGTCAAATTTACGAAATTACACACAAAAAATTAGATGTACATAAAATAAGGAAGCTTTTCCGAATTTATCACAAAGATTATGTAAACCAAATGTTTGTTCGCAAACTGTCAAAAACCGCATAATCAAGCCATTTTGAGCAATTATAAAAAAATTGATGTTTTTACATTTTTATAATTGCTCTTTTTAACGCAAAAAAAGCGGCAGGGACTGCATCGGTCCGAGCCGCTCAATTTATCTTCAATCAAAAAATCGCATATCTATGCCATTTAACACTAATTTAACACTTTTAACACCGCCGTTAAATTTCACCGTTAAAAAGCGTTAATTTTAACACCTCAAATTCCGCTTTCTCTCTTTTCTCCCCACCCTTAAAAATTTCTCATTCTTCTTGATAAATTCCCCTCACTTATCCACACCCCTCACAAATGGCATACTTACGCCCTTTTTCCCCTTTTTCCACACTATTACGGTTTATTCCTCTTTCTTACTTTTTGGACACCACCCTCGGGAAATTACACTGAAAAAGAAACCATTTTTAATTTTGACCGATTTTATAAACGATGTGACCTTTATTCCAAATAAAATAGATGCAAAAGAATATATAATATAGAAAAAAGGAGGTTTTTAACAATGCAGGATATTTCATTGGTAGTAATGGCGGCAGGAATGGGAAGCCGTTTCGGCGGCTTGAAGCAGCTCGCACCTATCGGACCGAACGGCGAGATTATACTTGACTATTCGATTTATGATGCGACACGCTCAGGCTTTTCCAAGACGGTTTTTATCATAAAAAAGGCGATTGAGAAGGATTTCCGTGAGGTTGTCGGCAAGAGAATTGAAAAGCTGTGCGACGTTGATTACGTATTTCAGGAGGTTGACGCACTGCCCGAGGGTTACAGCTTTGAGGGACGTGAGAAGCCTTGGGGTACGGGTCACGCTGTGCTTTGTGCAAAGGATAAGGTTTCGACTCCGTTTGCGGTTATCAACGCTGACGACTTTTACGGCAGAGGTGCTTTCGATGCAATCGGCAAGCATCTCGGAAACGGCGGCGGTACTTGTATGGTCGGCTACAAGCTCGGCAATACACTCACCGAAAACGGTACAGTTTCAAGAGGTGTGTGCGATGTTGAGGGCGGACTTTTGAAGGGCGTAACCGAGCATACCGCACTCGACAGAACAAGCTCAATCCCGATGGATACATATGTTTCAATGAATTTGTGGGGCTTCAAGCCGTCCATATTCGACGAGATTGAAAAGCAGTTCAGAGTATTCCTTGACAATGTAACCGATATCAAAAAGCAGGAGTTCTACATTCCGACCGTTGTGGATACTATGATTAAGCGTGACGGCGAAAAGGTTGATATGCTCCCGACCGACGAGCGTTGGTACGGCGTTACCTATAAGGAGGACACCGACTCGGTACGCACAGCAATCGCAAAAATGATGGCTGACGGACTTTACGACGGAATTTAATTGGAGGAAAATGGTATGGATTGCCTTTTTTGCAGTATAATAAAAGGGGATATCCCCTCAACCACCGTTTATGAGGACGATTTAATCAAGGCGTTTGCAGATATTTCACCGCAGGCACCTGTGCATATTATAATTATACCCAAAATGCACATCGCCTCGGCAAACGAGATTAACTCCGAGGGTGCGAAATACGTTGCACATATTTTCGAGAAAATACCCGAGATTGCAGCGGCACAGGGTATTGCCGAAAGCGGCTACCGCATTATCAATAACTGCGGCAAAGACGGCGGTCAGACGGTAAATCATTTGCATTTCCACCTGCTCGGTGGCAGGGATTTGGGTGCAAAGCTTGTATAAAAAAGGAGAGATTTAAAATGGAACTGAAAAATTCAAAGACTTGGGACAATCTTCAGGCGGCATTTGCAGGCGAGTCAATGGCTCGTAACAAGTACACCTACTATGCGTCAAAGGCGAAGAAGGACGGCTACAATCAGATTTCCGACATCTTCACCGAAACAGCAAACAACGAAAAGGAACACGCAAAAATTTGGTTTAAGCTTCTCGGCGGTATCAGTGATACCGAGGAAAACCTCAAGCAGGCTGCAGCAGGCGAGCACGAGGAATGGACAGTAATGTACAAGGAGTTTGCCGAAACAGCACGTGAGGAAGGCTTCACAGATATCGCAGCACTTTTCGAGGGTGTGGCTAAGATTGAAAAGCACCACGACGAGAGATATACAAAGCTTGTGGAAAATCTTCAGAAGGGTATCGTTTTTGAAAAGAGCGAGGCTGTTGTATGGATTTGTATGAACTGCGGTCATCTTCACACCGCAAAATCAGCTCCCGAGCTTTGCCCCGTTTGTGCTCACCCCAAGAGCTATTTCAAGATGAACGAGGAAAATTATTGATTTATGTATAATCCGTTCCCCTATTCGCTTGACAATAAGCGGTATCATACGTGGAACTACTTTTTGCAGAACAAATTCGGGTGCAAGGTGACGAAAATCGCATTAAACGGCGGTTTCACCTGCCCGAATATCGACGGAACCAAGGGTGTCGGCGGCTGCTCCTACTGTCTTGGCGGTAGCGGCGGCTTCGCAGGCACCCCCTCTCTTTCTGTAACGGAGCAATTCCGTGAGATTGCGGAGAAAATGGGCAGAAAGTGGCAGGATACCAAGTACATACCATATTTTCAGGCGAATACCAACACCTACGCACCGCTTTCACGCTTAAAAAGCCTTTACGAGGAGGCTCTTTCGCAGGAAAACACCGTCGGAATTGCAATTGCGACACGTCCCGACGCAATTTCTCCCGAGGTTATGGACTACCTCGCCGAGCTTTCAAAGCGGACTTATCTGCTTGTCGAGCTTGGTCTGCAAAGTATATTCGACGAAACGGGCGAAAAAATCAACCGCTGTCACAGCTATGCGGAATTTGATGCGTGCTATAAGGCACTCAAAAGCCGAGGAATTAACGTGTGCGTACATCTTATTATGGGACTGCCGAACGAAACGCACGATATGATGCTCGAGAGCGTAAAATGCGTTGCCGCACTAAAGCCCGACTGTATCAAGCTGCATCTTCTGCATATTCTCAAAGGCACAAAAATCGCCGAGGAATACGCACGGGGCGAATTTCGATGTATGGAGCTTTCGGAGTATGTCAAGGTGATTGTTGACGCACTTGAGCTGCTCCCTCCGACAACGGTTGTACAAAGGCTTACGGGCGACGGTGCAAGGGACAGCCTTATCGCACCCCTGTGGAGTCTTAAAAAATTTGTGGTACTCAACGAAATCGACAAGGAAATGGTGCGGCGTAATACCGTACAGGGTGCAAAATGGAAAGAATGTTAAACAGCGGTGAAATATACCGCTGTTTTTACTTGCAGGATTTTGCACTTGCTTTTTCCTCCGATACGTTATATAATAAGATAATAACCGACAGATTGGAGATTATTATGAAAAAAAGATTGGTATGTGCTTTTATGGCACTCAATATGTGTTTTACCGCAGTGTATGCAGATTTTGAATGGGCGGCGGACGCTGTTGATTTCTGCGTGGACAAGGGTATTCTGAGCGGAATGGAGGACGGCGACCTCGCACTTGCGGACGGTCTTACCCGTGAGCAGATGGCAAAGCTTTTGTGCGACAGCTTCGGCTTTGACAATGAGGCAGAGTACGAGCCTTTGTTTGAGGACATTGACCCCGAGCGTTGGAGCTACGGCTACATAGGTGCGATTTCGGGCTGTCTTTTCGGCGGCGGCGAGCTGCCCGACGAGCTTAATCCGACCGAGCTTGTTACACGTGAAGAGTTTTGTGCGACTATGATTTTAGCATACGGCTTGAAAGGCTCAAATCAGCGGAACAGTAAGCTTTTGGACTTTAATTTTGAGGACACAGACAAGGTGGACGCAAAATATAAAAAGCTCTTAACCGTTGCGGTAGAGCGTGGCTTGATGTCAGGCTCGGAAGGCTTGCTGCGTCCGACCGATAACCTAAATCGTGCCGAGGCTTGCTCATTCTTGTACCGTGCAATTTCGGTTAAAAACGGCGATATGGCAATCGACCCCAAGGAGCTTGGCGTAATACAGTCGCAAACTCCGATGACGGGAGATGCTGAGATTAGCTTAGATGAAATTCAGGCTTGGGCGGCAGAAAAGGGTGCAACCGAGAGCTTTGTTGCGGCGGCGGAGCTTTACTATAAATACGGCGATATTACGGGTATCCGCCCCGATATTCTCTACGCTCAAGCCGCAAAGGAAACAGGCTTCGGCAAGTACGGCGGTGCTGTTTTGCCCGAGATGAATAATTTTGCAGGTATTAAAAAATACGGACAAAACGGCGATGCAACCGACGACCACGAGAGCTTTGAAACGCAGGACGACGGAGTAAGGGCACATTTTAACCATATGAGTGCCTACCTCGGCATTGAGCCTGTCGGCGAAACGCACGGCAGATACAAGTCGGTCAAGTCGATGCCGTGGGCAGGTACGGTAGTGCTTTTGGAGGAGCTTGGCGGCAAGTGGTGTCCCGACCTCTATTACGGCTTCTCAATTCTTCACGACTACATCGAAACGATGAAAGGAATCTAAAGACAAGTGTTAATCAGCGTAAACGGTATATCCAAAAGCTTTGCGGACGAGCTTTTGTTCGAGAAGGTCAGCTTTTCTATTGACGACTCGGACAAAATCGGGTTTGTCGGTGCAAACGGTGCGGGCAAATCAACCCTTGTGCGTATTCTTATGGACGAGCAGAGTGCAGACGAGGGCAGTGTTTTCAAGAATAAATATACAAAAATCGGATATCTGGAGCAGTATGCCTGCGGCGACTCGGACAGGTCTGTTTTTGACGAGCTTTTGACGGTATTTGCCGAGCAGACGTCGATTGAGGAGGAGCTTGAGGATATCAGGCTTGACCTTGAAGGCTCAAAATTGGGTGATGAAACTCTTATCGCACGGCAGACACGGCTTAACGAGCGGTTTGCCGAAATTGGCGGCTATACCTACAAAAGCCGTATCCGTTCGTCACTTCTCGGTCTTGGTTTTTCGGAGGAGGAGCTTAAAAAGAGCGTTTCTGCTCTGTCGGGCGGTCAGAAAACGAGAGTTTCTCTCGCAAAAATTCTTTTGTCCGACTGTAATCTTCTGTTTCTCGACGAGCCGACCAACCACCTCGACATTGACTCGATAAACTGGCTGGAGGATTTTATCAGCTCTTCAAAGGCGGCATTTCTGATTATTTCACACGACCGATATTTCCTCGACCGTGTTACAAACCGCACATTTTCTCTTGAAAGCAAGAGGTTTCATTCGATGAATCTCCCCTATTCGGCATTTGCCGCACAGCGTGAAACGGAGCGGCTGACCGAGCAACGGAGCTTTGACAATACAATGAGTGAGATTGAACGTCTTGAGGGGATAATTGAGCAGCAGCGGCGGTGGAACAGAGAGAAAAACATCAAGACCGCCGAGAGCAAGCAAAAAATTGTTGATAAACTGCGTCGTGACCTCGTCACGCCCGACAAAACAGCAGAGCGTGCCGTGTTTAAATTCGGCAGTATAGCAGGCGGCGGCGATAATGTTTTGATATGCGAAAATCTGTCAAAAAGCTTTGCGGAAAAACGGATTTTCAGGAATTTTAACCTGCACATTAAGCGTGGCGAGCGTGTATTTCTGCTCGGTGCAAACGGCTGCGGCAAGACTACCGCACTAAAAATTGTGCTTGATATGCTCGACGCCGACTGCGGCTCGGTTACGCACGGTGCAAATATCAAAATCGGGTACTATGACCAGCTTCAGGCGAGCTTATCTCCCGAAAAAAGGATAATTGATGAGATTTGGGACGAGTTCCCCAAGCTTACCGAAACCGAGGTCAGGAACGCTCTTGCGGCATTTTTGTTCAGGGGCGAGGAGGTTTTGAGGGAGATAAACAAGCTTTCGGGCGGAGAACGTGCGAGGGTGGAGCTTACAAAGCTTGCATTGCGTGAGGTGAATTTCCTTATCCTCGACGAGCCGACCAATCATCTCGACATTGACGCACGTGAGGCACTCGAAGCGGCACTTGCGGGCTTTACGGGGACAATTCTTGCGGTCAGCCACGACCGTTATTTTGTAAACCGTCTTGCAACAAGGGTTGTTTATATGACCGAAAGCGGCACGACAAGCTATGACGGAGGGTATGACTATTTTCTCGAAAAGCATACCGCACAAGTACCTGTCAAAGAAGAAACCGCACCGAAATCGGGCGGTGAGGAATACAAACGGCGGAAACAGCAGGCGGCGGAAAAGCGAAAGCTTGAAAACGACCTCAAAAAAACAGAGGCTAAAATCGCAGAGCTTGAGGAAAAAATTGAAAAGAACAACGAGCTTCTTGCAAGCGAGGAGATTGCAACCGATTATATAAAAGCGGCGGAAATTTCCGATGATACAGCCAAAACACAAGCCGAGCTTGACCAAATGTATGCTCTTTGGGAGGAGCTTGCGGCAAAGATGGAGTAACAAAAAGACACCCAGAGGGTGTCTTTTACATTACTCCGCCTTTTCAAGCTTCATACATATTACCGAGGTTTCGCTGTTAAACTCATAGGGGCGTTCAGCCATTCCTGTAGCACAGAATATGTGCGTTGGCTTGCCGTCCTCGTCGAAAACAAGGGACGGACGTTCTAAGTTGCCTTGTATGCTTTCCGTTCCGTCTGCCCATTTCACGTGCCGTGAATACACCTTCGGCATATCGCCGATTGTAAAGTTGATACAGTCGTCGCTTTCGGCATAAAAGCCTGCGCCCCACTCGCCTGTTATGCCCTTGCTGCCGTTTTTGGGGTCGTCCTTTGCAATCATACAGAATTTATTTCTCTTTTCATCATACCAGAGGAACGGGTCTTCTATATGCTTGTCCTTATCATCAAGCTCCAGTATCGGATTTTCTGTAAGTCTTTCAAACTTTCCGTCAGGCGCATCGGCAACCGCAATACCAAGTCGCAGCGCCGTTCCAACAGCTCGTCTTGATTTATAAATCATATATGTTTTTCCGTCAGGTCTGATAACTACCGACGGGTTTGTGGTACAGGTGCAATCCCATTTCGAGCAGTCACGTGGCAGGAGCAGCGGCTCGTCAAGGCGTTTAAATTCTCCGTCAATATCATCTGCTACCGCAAGACCGATTCGCTTTCTGTTCCACGTTTCAAGGCTGTAGCTTTTAAAAAGTGCCTCGTCCATATTATCCCCTGTCGGGATTTCGCCGCCATAGGTCGTACCCATATAATAGAGATAATATTTTCCGTTATATTCCTTGATACAGGTATTGTGAGTATTCATTCCGTCAAAATACTCTCTGCCTCGGCGAGGAAGTGCAACATTTTTGAAAATATACGGACCCTCGGGAGTATCGGAAACAGAATGTATAATCTCGCTGTTAAACAGCCACGAGCCAAACCCGTACTCCGTTTTCCATCGTGAGGAAAACATATGATACTTGCCCTTCGCCTTGATTACAGAACAATCCCATACAAAATATCCGTCCATTTTGAGTGCAGTAACAGCCTCCGCCGCCTTATATCCAAACGTATTCATAGTAATTCGCCTTTCTGTTTAGCAAATAAGCTGCAGCATTCGCTGCAGCTTATTCAAAATTTTGTCTTAATTTTCCGCTGCTGCACGTTCATCCAGCTCTTCATAGTGACGCTGACCTGTACCGTAGTTCTGCAATACAACTGTCATATCATTTACAGTAATTGCATTATCCGTACCATCGTTGGTAAGCTTCGCATTATTCAGCTCTTCCTCGGTCAAATCAGTATTACCAAGTCTGCGAATCATATATACAAGGTCAAAGATATCAATTGTGTTGTTTGTGTCACGGTAGACATCGCCTGGGAACAGGCTCATATCCACCTGTTCATCGTAGTTGTATGCTGACATTGTTCTCGGCAGGAAGCCGGGAGCTGAAACAACAACTTTTACATCTTCATTAACGGGAACCATTACACCAAAGGTTGCAGCATTTTCTGTTTCCTCAACTGCTGCGTCTGCGATTATATCGCCGTCCTCCTGTACGTCAACCTGAATATTATCCATATTGACTGTAATAGCCGAGCCGTTTCTTGCCTTTCCGAACAAGTCTTCCCTGAATATAGGTGCCACACTTCCCAGAACCAGTCTGCTTGAGGGAGTATAGGTTATTTCCTTATGGTCGTCCTCGGAATCAATCTCGTCCACTCCGTTATGAATAAGCATTGCCTTCATATCCACTGTCTGTGCTACCGACTGAGCAGGAATACTGAATTCTGCGGTGATTTCCTGCTGCGGATTCAGAGTCAGCTCTGCTTTGAGCTCATTGCCCTCTACATCGGTAAACGCTATTTCAGTGCCGTCTGTTACATTGTACAGTGCAAGCGTACGGCTTACGGGAACATAACCTGTATTCTTAACCACTGCGGTCACAAGTACGCTTCCGTCGCCTGTCGGGTTTGCTGACAGCTCTGTAATCGCCGCATTTTCCACAACAACCTCGCACTCGGCAGCTGACACGGTACTGTCTGCAACATACGCATTAACCGTAATGTTGCTTGTGAGTCCCTCAACCGCACATTCAAGCTCAAGCTCTTGCTCTGCACCGCCTGCAAGAGGTCCGCTAATCTCAAACTCCTTGCTCAGCACGCTGCCGCTCGTATCCTTCAGCGTAATACGGTAGTTTTCCAACGTAATAGCACCGTTGTTCTTCAGCTTAACATTAAATTTAGCGTTATTACCGTCCATTACAACCGAATCTGCAAGCGTTAGTTCCTCAATTTCGATAACATCTGCGATAACCAACGTATCCTCTGAATAAGGCATATTTGCCGAGCAAAGTGCAACCTCAACGGGAGTACCCTCATCATCGTGCATATATCTGTTATATACTATCTCGATATAACCGTCAGCAAATACTGCGGAAATATTGTTTGCGGTATAACCTGCACAAACCTCTGCAACCTCAACCGCCTCACTCCAGTTTTCTGTTTCGCTGTTATATACCATTGCGTATATTTTCTGCGCTTCCTCGCCTGTAATCCATACAACAGCCATACTTGTTCCGTCGCAAGCAACAAACATCTCGTTTGCCGCCTCCATTTCGGAGGAAACCTGCTTAATTTCGATAATATCTCTCGAAGCAGCATCTATGCGGTATATTGTGGTTGCCGAAACAAGTATAATCTCCTGCTTTCCGTCAATCTCAACGAAGGAGCAGAATATATCGGGTGATTTGGTCTGATTTACACATTTTTCCATAGACCAGCTGCCGTTGGTATATGACATCATATAGAACTTTTTGAGATTTTCCTCTGTATGAGTAGTACCGTCCTCAAGCTTATATGTCATATCCTCGGTGATAGCATATAGTATGTACACAACACCGTTTTTCTCTGCGATTGAAAGGTCGGATATAGTACCGTCTGCACCTTCTATCTCAGCTGCAGTTGACCAGTCGCCGTTTTCGTCCATTACAGAGAACATCAGATTATCGTTTCTTTCCTCGGATATTATATCGTTATCGGTATTTCTTACCCATACCGCCATTGCACTGTTATCGAAGGCAGTAACAACAGGAGAGTAGTCGAGATATCCGTCCGACTTTGTCAAATCTCTCGTGTCTGTCCATTCTCCGTTCCGGAACACACCGTAGGAAATATCCATTTCCGAAGCTACATTCTTCTGTATCTCGTCAACGGTCAGCTCTCCGTTGTCGGTAGGCATACCGTTTTCATTGCCGTAATTTGTCCAGACAGCAATGTGACCATCACCGCTTTGTGCAACAAACGGATAATACGCATCTCTGTCATCTTCGAGAGCCGTCGCATCTCCCCATACACCATTTTTGAAGGTTTGTGCAACGAGCTGCGGCTTGTCACCGTTCTCGTCAAGATATACCATAACAGGATTCTGTCCGTCTGCAAGTGCTGCATCTGCATTTGCATAAACCTTACCGTCTACTATATTGTCCCCTGTTGCATTGCTGAGCTTAACTGCACTCAACGAACTGAGCTTTGTATTTTCGTCCATAGCAAGAAGCTGTGTTCTGCCAAAGTTCAGGTCATACGGCAGATAAGAATTCTGACTGCTGTACAAAGGCCACCAATATCTGAATATGTAGTATCCGCCTGTAAGTCTTGTAGCACCCTGAATTCTGTGATAAGGAAGAATTGAAATCGTACTCGATGTTTCAGAGCCAAGAACAATATTTCCCACACCGCTGTACCACGTTGCGTTATTAGCTGCATTATATTTCATCGAAACATTTGCATTATTAATGCCTTCTGTCGTGAGAGGTATATCCTCATCTTCCTTGATGTTCACCGACTTGTACCACGAAGCGACAATCGTTTCGGGGACATTCCAGCTGCCGATATTCTTATACCATTTCAGGCGTTTTAAGTATGTGCCGTAAGAGCTGTTACTCTCATCTGTACTCATTTCAAACATACCCGCCCATTGGTCACCGTTAAGCTTGAAGGTAATACCGAACAGGCTCTCAATATAATATCTGCGGTCACTTTGTGTGACGAGGTAACCATATCGTCCACCTGAAGGTATGCCGATGTCTTCTCGTACCTCTTCATTTACTCTGATGTAGCCTGTTGTTCTTCCGTATCTGGAATTTTCCAGCTTAACATTTGTTCTGTAAGCACCGTCATAGCACATTCCCGAGGACGTGTAAGCATAATACTTTCTTCCCACAGGATTCGGGCTGACAACAAGCTCACCCGTTGCAAAGTTATAGTTTACATATACCGTAAAGCTGTTATAGCCGAACCAATCAACGGTAAATTCCGTGTTGGTTTCAAGCTTGCCTGCACCAAGGTCGACCACCATCTTCGTGTCGAACTGTGCCATCAGGTTTTCCCACGCTTCCTTAGCATCACCGCTGAGCCAATAAGCGTAGTTACGTTCTCTGTCTGGTATGTTCTTGAATAGATTAGCAAAGGACATCTTTGCATTCAATTCACCGTATGATGCACTTACGCTTCCATTATTCAGAAGGTGCGTAAAGGGTGCTGCTTTTACCGTTATAGGCAGTACATACGGTTCGCTTTCGAGATTACTGTCCGCAATTGCTACCACTCTCACAGTATCTCCTGCCGACAGCTTCTCTGTTTCAAGTATAACCTGACTTGTTGCCGAGTTGTTAATTTCCGTTACCTCACCGCTTGAAGAAACCTTCTCAAGCCTTATACCCGTAAGACGTCCACTTTCCTCAGTGTTTGTTTCAACCACAAGGATATCGCTCAGGTTCAAGCCCTCGGGAATAATTATCTTTTCGGACTTGTCACCGATTTTCTTCGGTGTTACCGAAACAATTTTCGGTTTCTGACGGATTTTTTCCATCTTATACATAAGGGTAACATTACCGACAGCAAGCTCAACCGTTTCTGATAACGGCTTATACTTATCCTTTGTCAGCTCAATTTTGGTTGTGCCTGCCTTAATGCCGTCTTTTAGCGTAAACAGACCCCTTCTGTCAGTTG
>JAFULX010000214.1 GCA_017483065.1 Clostridia bacterium
AAAATTCGAGGATTTGCCAGATGATTTTGTATGCCCTCTTTGCGGAGTAGGCAAGGATATGTTCTCTGAAGAATAATAATTTAAAATTCCCGCATTAAGTGCGGGAGTTTTTGTATGACATAAGGAGGCTATTATGCAATTAGTATTACTTACCGCCATAGGCGTCGGAGGTGCAACCGTAATCGGTGCGATTGTCGGTTTTTTATTTAAGAAGATATCCCACAGGTTTTCCGATATAGTCCTTTCCTTTGCGGCAGGTGTTATGCTTGCTGCGGCCGTTCTGGGACTTATTATGCCGTCTTTGGAATATGGCGGAAAATACGGAGTTATAATTACCGTGGCAGGAATTTTTGCGGGTGCTGTTTGCCTGAACCTTATTGATAAATTGGTGCCGCATTTACATAAGCTTGTAGGCTCTGACTCAGAAGCACACAATAACGCAGATTTGAGTAAGGTATTGTTGTTTGTGACAGCCATTGCTATCCATAATCTTCCCGAAGGTATTGCAGCAGGTGTCGGCTTTGGGTCGGGAAATACGGCTCAGGCACTTATGATAGCAGGCGGTATAGCACTTCAGAATATTCCAGAAGGTATGGTGATTATTGCCCCGATGCTTGCAGCAGGTGTAACGCCGAAGAAAACATTCATCTGTGCTATGCTCACAGGACTTGTTGAGGTAGCAGGAACACTGATAGGATATTTTGCGGTCAGCATTGCCTCGGCAGTACTTCCGTTTGCACTTGCCTTTGCAGGCGGTACAATGATTTATGTAATCAGCGACGAAATGATTCCCGAAACACACGCACACGGTGGTGAACGTGGTGCGACCTATGCACTTCTGGTCGGGTTTTGTATAATGCTTGTAACCGATGTTTTATTGGGTTGAACGCTTTATTCAAAAAAATTTAAATTAACATTTCATAAACATTTCGCAAAAATATTATAAACAATAAGGCGTTAAAATAGAGACATCAAGTAAATGAAAAGGAGATTGTCGGTATGTCAAAATTAACGCAGGTAAACGAAAAAATAGCAGAGGGTGTAGTTAAGGGCTACAAGAAGATTGAGGACGGCGTTGTCGGAGGCTACAAAAAAATTGAAAAGGGTGCTGTTGAAGGCTTTAACAAGGTAACAGATAAGTGTGTGGAAAAGCTCTTTACCAAGGACGGCGAAACGGTAGAACAGGCAAAGAAGCGTTTAGCAGGAACAGATGAAAAGTAAGGGAGAAGGGTGGTCATAATTATGAATAAAAACGATCAGGAATTTCTTGTACAAAAAATTCGCACCCAGTACACCGAAAAGGAACACACAGGTCTGGATTCTTTGAAGCAGCTGGACAAAAAGGTAAAGAAGCCCGCAAATGTATTTGCATACCTATTCGGCAGTATCAGTGCGATTATTATGGGCAGCGGTATGAGCCTTGTTATGACAGATATAGGACAGACAGTAGGCATTGAAAATGCAATGGTTCCGGGTATTATAATCGGTATTGTAGGTATGATTATGGCAATTGTCAATTATCCCGTCTATAACAGAATTCTCGGAGCACGACGCAAAAAATATGCTGACGAAATTATCGCTCTCAGCGACAGGATTATAAAGGGTTAAAAATAACACAAGCTAAAGCGAGGCGACATTTGAAATGTAACGTCCTCGCTTTTGTGAATTCAAAAGGATAAAATTATGAAAAAGACTGTCAAATACTATGTAAATGAAAAGCCCGTTGAAAAGGAATATAACTATATACCTTTTCGGTATATTCTTGCTGTAATGATTACGCTGTTTGAGGTATTTGCCATTATAGGAATTGTAATTGGACTTTGTTGCTATGTTCCGTACTTTTATATTCTGGCTTGGATTACACAAATTGTCTGTGTAGTGAGAATTATATCCTCGGACGATAATCCCGACTACAAAATACCTTGGCTGCTTTTTGTGATGATATTGCCTGTTGCAGGCTTTATGCTGTATTTTATTTTCTATTCAAGAGTTTTGAAACGCAAGTATGTTAAACGTCTTGAAGCCTTGAAAGAAGCATCATACAAAAAGAATGACGATGATTTATTTGATAAGCTGAGTGCAGAAAATCCGATTGCAGCTTCTCAGGCAAAAATGCTTACAGCCATTTCCGAATCACATCTATTTGAAAACACAAAGCAAACCTATTTTCCTGTCGGAGAAGATATGTACCGTCAGTTGCTTATTGATTTATATAAGGCTGAAAAATTTATTTATATGGAATACTTCATCATTGAAGAAGGTAAGTTCTGGAACTCAATTTTAGAGATACTTAAAGAAAAAGCTGAAAAAGGTTTAGATGTTAAGGTGGTCTATGACGATATAGGCTGTATGTCAACACTTCCCGCAGATTATCACAAATTTCTGAGGAAATTGGGAATCAGTGCTACTCCTTTTTCAAGACTTCGTGGAAATGCTGACAGCGAGTTTAACAACAGAAACCATCGCAAGATTACTGTTATTGACGGTAAAATAGGCTACACGGGCGGTATCAATCTTGCAGACGAATATATCAATGAAATCGTGAAATACGGGCATTGGAAGGATACTGCTATACGACTTGAGGGTGAGGCTGTATGGGAGCTTACAAGGCTGTTTTATATTGATTACGGTATAAATGTGAAGAAAATGCCAGATATAAAAAATGAGTGCTTTGCAGAACAGCAAATTGAGGAAAGCGGCTATATTATTCCTTTTGGTGACGGACCTTATCCTATTTATAACCGCCGTGTCGGAAAAAGTGTAATACAGAATATGCTAAGCTCTGCAACACGCTATGTCTATATGACGTCACCCTACCTTATTATTGACAATGACCTTTGTCAAAGTATCGAAAACACAGCGTTAAGAGGTGTTGATGTAAGGATTATCCTACCGCATATTCCTGACAAAAAGTTAGTATTTGCTATGACAAGAAGCTTCTATCACCGTCTGATGAGTGCAGGAGTTAAGATTTATGAGTATGAGTCGGGGTTTATACACGCCAAAAGCTATATTGCCGATGACGAATATGCTATGATTGGTACAATCAATCTTGACTATCGAAGCCTTGTCCACCATTTTGAAAACGGAGTATGGATGTATCGTACAAGCTGTATCGAAGAACTGAAAAAGGATATTCAGGATACACTATCAAAAAGCATATGTGTAACGAGCGAAATGCAGAAAGCTACATTACCCGAACGCTTTATACGTTCGGTAGTGCGGATATTTGCACCTCTTTTGTAAAAAAATCACGAAAAATATTGAACTGTAAACAAAACTTTAACATTTATATGCTATACTATAAAAAAGGAGGTTTCAATGTGTTTCAGATATTGGTAGTAGAAGATGATTTTGACTTAAATAAAACGGTATGCTCATTCTTGAATCAGAACGGATATGAGGCAACAGGTTGCCTTAATGCTGATGATGCCTATGATGCGATGTATGAAAAGGTGTTTGATTTAATAGTTTCGGACATTATGATGCCAGGGATTGACGGCTTTGAGTTTGTAAAAGCTGTGCGGAGCTTAAATGAAGATATTCCCATTTTATTTATGACAGCAAGAGATGACTTTGCATCAAAACAGCGTGGTTACCGTGTAGGAATTGACGATTATATGGTAAAGCCGATAGATTTGGACGAGTTGTTTTTGAGAATCGGAGCCTTGCTTCGCCGTTCAAAAATTGCCTCGAGCAGAAAGCTTGAAATAGGCGGCTTTACTATGGACGTTGATGAGCATACGGCGTATTGGAACGATGAGGAAATAATGCTTACTTTACGTGAATTTAACATTTTGTATAAGCTTCTTTCCTATCCGAAAAAGACCTTTACAAGGACACAGCTTATGGACGAGTTCTGGGACGCTGATACGGAATCGGGACCGAGAACTGTTGATGTTTATATGACAAAGCTTCGCGGAAAGCTCTCGGAATGTGATGCGTTTGAAATTGTTACAGTTCACGGACTCGGTTACAAGGCGGTGCTGAAATGAAAAAGAGCAAATACCGCAGATTTCTTCTCGGATTAAACCACTATTTTGTCTTTTTCGTGCTTGTGGCATTTGTCATAACCTGTTGTATGATGCTATTTGTGTCTACGATGTCACGAACCTTGAATATTACATTAACAGACGAAATTTTGAATGAGGCTGCAAGGCTGACCTTTGTAAATGTGGTATTTTTAAGCTTTTTATTTACAGTAATTGATTTTCTGAGACGGAAATTTACTGTCAGCAGACCTGTTAAGAAAATAACCGATGCGGCAGAGAAAATAGTTCAAGGCAATTTCGGTGTTCGCATAGAGCCTGTCAGCGAATTTTTGGCAGACGACAGCTTTAACGAAATTATTACTTGCTTTAACAAAATGACCGAGGAGCTTTCGGGTGTGGAAACACTGCGTACCGATTTTATTTCCAATGTATCACACGAGCTTAAAACACCACTTGCCGTTATGCAAAATTACGCAGCGATGCTTCAGCAGGCAGAGCTTCCCGACGAAAAGCGAATAGAGTATGCAAAAGCTATAACTGATGCTTGCAGAAGATTGGCGAGCCTGATTTCCAACATTCTGAAGCTGAATAAATTGGAAAATCAGCAGATATATCCGTCTGTCGAGGAATATGACCTCAGAGAGCAGCTTTGCGAATGTCTGTTGCAGTTTGAGGATTTATGGGAGAAGAAAGAGCTTAACATTGAAACCGATATAGAAGACGGGGTTATGATTTGTTCCGATTTTGAGCTTTTAAGTCACGTTTGGAA
>JAFULX010000215.1 GCA_017483065.1 Clostridia bacterium
AACATTGCTATGGTTTTGCAGGATACTCATCTTTTTACGGGTACTGTACGGGAAAATATACGTTACGGAAGGCTTGATGCGACAGATGATGAAGTGGTTGAAGCGGCAAAGATTGCCTCAGCACATTCATTTATCGAGCAGCTTGAAAACGGTTATGACACCGTTCTTGAGAATGACGGTGCAAACCTGTCGCAAGGTCAGCGTCAGCTTCTTAACATTGCACGTGCTGCAATTTCCAAAGCACCGATTCTGATTCTCGACGAAGCAGCAAGCTCGGTAGATACAAGAACGGAACGTCATATCGAGGAGGGTATGGACGCTCTTATGGAGGACCGCACAACTTTTGTTATTGCTCACCGACTTTCTACTGTTCGTAAATCCAACGCAATTATGGTGCTGGAAAAAGGACGTATAATTGAGCGGGGAACACACGAAGAGCTCTTGGCGGCAAATGGACGTTATGCTGATTTATATAACGAAATAACAGAGTTGGAATAATATGGATTTTTTTTCAAAAAGGTCTTTAAATAACGTAAAATATGTGGTAAAATGATATTTATATTCGGAGGGTAATATAAAAAGGGGGAAAAGATATGAAAAAGGTATTTATCAGCTATACATCGAGCGACAAGGATATAGCACACAGCATAGTCGACTATCTTGAAGGCAGCGGAATTGACTGCTTTATTGCACCCAGAGATGTTGACGCAGGTATGCCGTATGCGTCAAATCTGATGAAGGCGATTGAAGAATGTGAGGTTGTACTGCTTGTTGCGTCGCACGCTATAAATAAGTCGGAGCACGTCCTCAATGAGGTGGACGTTATCGTAGACCGTAATAAACCGCTGCTTCCCGTATTTGTGGAGGATTTCGAGCTGAAATCTGATTACAGATACTATCTAGGCAGAAAACAGTGGATTATTGCATACCCCGACCGTATTGATACATATTTTGATAAGATAACGGACGCTCTTGACAATTATCTTCCCAAAACGGTTAAGCCGAAAATAGTGGAGATAGAAACTCCGAAGCCCGACGGCGGAAAGGCCTCCACAATCTTTGAATACATACCCGACCGTGGAATTATGATTAACCCCGAGGACCATCAGCGGAATGTCAGCTTCAGAACGGATACGCTGATAAATCTGCTCGGCGGTATTTATGAGAAGGTAGAGGCAATTTCCGATGCCGAAACCGCTGAGAGAATTTTTTACGACAGCGGCTTTGCAAGCGGAACAAACTTTGCCGAGCGTATAAACAGCCAGTGGGATACGGGTTATTCAGTTGAAGGAATGAGGCAGAAGCTTGCAAAATGGTGTCAGTTTGACTCGGCTGTCGGCTGGGGATATTTCACCTCGGAAATTGACGTTGACGAGGAACACGACTGCCTTACGGGAACTGTAAGTATAAACGAAGCCTTTATTGTCGATAATATGAAAAAGCGGAAAATCTGCTCATTTATAAGAGGCTACTGCACAGGCGTTGTCAGCACCCTCCTCAATTCAATCGAGGTGGAGCTTACCTGCCGTGAATGTCCTCTAAAAAGTAAATTCAAGTGTCAATGTGTCTTTGACATACGTGAAAAATAAACGACGCATCTCGTTGTTACTCATAACAGAAAAAAATATGAGTTGCGTAGTTCCTATATGAGAATGGAGATTGGTATGAAAATTCTTATAATATTTACGGGCGGCACAATCGGAAGTACGGTCAAGGGTGACTGGATTTCGACCGACAGTGCAACCAATTATATGCTGCTTGACCGATACAGAAGTGAGACGGGCGACAATGAAACTCAGTTTGATATCTTATCGCCTTGCACAATGCTCAGCGAAAATCTGACAAATACAGAGCTTAATGCGATAATTGAAAGCGTGTGTACAAACCTTGACAGAGATTATGACGGTATTATCGTAACGCACGGGACGGATACTCTGCAATATACCGCCGCCGCACTCTCCTATGCGGTATCAGGTACAAAGCTGCCCATTGTGCTTGTTTCGTCGGATTACCCGCTTTCTGACAGCCGTGCGAACGGTGCGGTTAATTTCAGAGCGGCTGTTGAATTTATCCGTAAAAAAGCGGGTGAGGGAGTTTTCGCCGCATATAAAAATGATGATGAGGACAGAACGAATATCCACTCCGCCGCAAGGCTTTCGATGCACCGTGAATGTTCGGGAAATATTTACAGTATTGACGGCGAAGCGTATGCGTGCTATGACGGCTCGGTTATACTGAACGGTAAATACAAAAAATCCACCCCTGCAAAGGGCGTCGGTGCGGCAAAATATTCCGATAAGCCGTGTGTGCTGACGGTTGAATGCAGACCGTGCGACAGCTTTGATTATTCGCTTGAGGGTGTCAAAGCGGTTATTTTAAGACCGTATCATTCGGGTACGTTAAATACCGCAAATGCCGCTCTTGCAGATTTCTGCGAAAAGGCGAGGGAAAGGGGAATACCTGTATTTCTGGTAAATGCCGCATCGGGCAAGACATACGAAAGTGCAAAGCTTTTTGAAAGTATGGGACTTGCGGTGCTGCCCCTTTCGGCATATCCTGCAATATTTGTCAAGTGTTGGCTTGCGGTGAGTATGAAAAAAGACGTAAAGGAATTTGTTGAAAAGAATATTTCGGAAGAATTTTGTGAGTAAAAAATTGGCAGTTCATATTGAACTGCCAATTTTTAATAATACATTTTGATAAATTCTGTGATAACCTGAATTGAACGTTCCGCTGCCATTTTGCAAAATGCGGGATAATCGTCGCACGAGCCTTCGTCCGCACTGTCCGAAAGTGCACGAAGCACAGCGAACGGTGTATTATTAAGCGTGCATACCTGACCGATGCTGGCACCCTCCATTTCGCACGCAGCCGCACCGAACTCCGATACGATAAAATCCTTCTTTTCCTTGCTTGCAACAAATATATCGCCCGACGCAATTGTACCCTTTTGATAATTTATGCCAAGGCTTGAAATCACGTCCTCAAGACGTTCTGCCGCAGATATATCCGCAGGTATCTTGATTTTATTAACCTCGGGTATCAGTCCCAACGGGTCGCCCACGGGCGAGGTGTCAAAATCGTGCTGGCAAAGGTCGGTGGCAATAACTATATCCCCGATTGCAAGAGCGGCGGTAAGCGAGCCTGCAACTCCCGTGTTAATGATAAGGTCGGGGTTATATGTAATAATCATCGCCTCGGTACAAAGTGCCGCATTGACCTTGCCTATACCACATTTTGCGATGACAGCCTCCTTACCGTGAATTTTACACGAGGTAAAGGTAATTCCGCTTATAACCTGCTCCGAAACGTCGGTTGCAGCCTTCTTCAAGCCTTCAACCTCAATATCCATTGCACCGATAATTCCAAGCATAATAAAACCGTCCTTTTAATAATATTTATAGTTTACGGGAGCACTGCTCAGTACATCAAGATACCTCTCGGCCTCACGAACAGCGGAGGGGAGGGAAAGTGAAAGATAATTTCCACATTCTATCTCCGAAGCACCGAAAACGTCACCCTCGTGAGCAATAATCTTTGTCAAAGCCGCCTTAATTTCGGCAAGCACACGGTCGTTGTCGGCATTCCTTACCAACAGATAAAATCCCGTCTGACAGCCCATCGGTCCGAAATAAAGTACGTCAAGCTCACTGTTTCTGATATATGTCGAGAACATATGCTCAAAGGTGTGCATTGTTACATTATCCATAAGCTCGCCCGAGTTGGGTCGGCGTGTACGCATATCGAAGGTTGTAATATCACCGTCGATGCGTGAAATATACAACCCCTCGCCGAAACGGCGGTGGTCTACCATAAAGCTCGCATTCTGTTTGATATCCATAATTCTAAAACCCTTCCTGCGGTGATTTTGAACCGCTTCTCATAAGTATAACATATATTTAACAAAATTTCAACTACTAATTTTTATTTGGAAAAGTATGCGTTTTTTAGATGAATAGAATATATATTCCACGCCATAAACCCTTGTTTTTATTACTACTAAAATTAGTACCAAGAATTATTACCTGCTAATAGTTCTGCCAAAAATGTATTTACAAGTTATGCATCTTGTGGTATAATATAACAAAGTATTATTGGGATTATAATTTTAAATGGAGGATAGAATAAATGAAGGATTATCTTGAGAAATTCAAAAAGGTGTTTGAAAGGGAGTACACCTGGATTGAGGGATTTATGCGAAATGTGTTCCGTTACGGACACAGAACAGCACTTTTTGACCCCGAAAAGGACGAGCAGTGGACTTATACCGAGCTTAACAGCGAGGTTAACCGCCTTGCAAATGCAATGATAGCTGACGGCGTAGGATATGAGGACGTGGTTATGTATCAGCTTTTCAACTGTCCTGTATTTGCTTTTGCATATGTTGCTGCACACAAAATCGGTGCCGTAAACTGCCCTGTAAACTACCGTCTTTCGGCAGGTGAGATTGCGATTACCATAGATGACTCCAAGCCTGCTGTATTTATATATGATAAGGAGCAGGAGGAAACTATTGCTAAGGCACTTGAAATGGCAGAGCATAAGCCACGCCGTGTGATTATGATGGATTCAGACAGAAAGGCAGCTCCGATGGATGGTGCGGTATCGTATGAGGAGTATGTAGCTTCCGCTTCGGACAGCGAGCCTGTACTGGACTATGAGCTGTCCATCTATGATGAAACAACCCGCCTTTATACGTCGGGTACAACGGGCAGACAGAAGGCTGTACCGCTTACGTCAATCAACGAGGTGCTTTCCGCACACGATATAATTATGCACTTTCCGCTTAACTATACCGATTCGACAATGAATACAACACCGTGGTTCCACCGTGGCGGCTTGCACTGCGGCGGTCCGAATCCGACCTTCTATGCAGGCGGTACAATTGTTGTTATGCGTAAATTTAACCCGAGAGTTTGTCTGCAATATATCGAAAAGTATAAGCTGTCCTTTGTAATAGGTGCCCCTGCCGTACTCGAGCAGCTGACCGAAATGCAGCAGAAGGACGGCAGAGATTTGTCGAGCCTCAAGGGTATAGTTACTATGGGAAGTCCTCTTGAGCGTGCGGCTTGTATCAAATATCAGTCTGTGCTTACACCGAACATCTTCAACGGCTACGGTACAACAGAGTCACTGTGGAATACCTTCCTCCGTCCGTTTGACCTGCCCGAGCGTGCAGGCTCAGCAGGCGGTGCTTGTATTGATGATGATGTGCGTGTGGTTAAAATCTATGAGGACAGACGTGCTGACCCCGATGATATCTGCGATACAAACGGCGTTGAGGTAGGCGAGGTTATAATGAAAGCTCCTGCAAAGTCACCCTATACCTACTATAATAACCCCGAGGAAACCGAGCGTAAATACTACAAGGGCTATCTGTACACCAACGACCTCGGAACGTGGGATAAGGACCATTATGTTACTATTTGCGGCAGAAAGGACGATATGATTATCTCCGCAGGAGAGAATATCTATCCTACACAGGTAGAAGAAGTGCTTAACAAGTGCGATAAGGTTGCTGACTGTATTGTTACAGCAGCTCCCGATAAGGCAAGAGGCGAAGTGGTTACGGCTTATATCGTGAAGGCTGACCCGTCGCTCACCTATGAGGAGCTTGAGAAGTACTGCAAGGAAAGTCCGATGATTGCAAATTATAAGCGTCCGAGATATTACCGCTTTGTTAACGAAATCCCCTTCAACGCAACAGGCAAAAAGCTCCATAACAAGGCAAAGGTTATGGCGGCAGAGGATTTGGCGAACGGTTTATTGTACAGAGTATGATGTCTGAATAAATTTTCGTAAAATATAAAAAAACTATGGCATTTTCAAAATATCTGTGATAGAATGTACTTAGAATATAACGGAAGGGAGATTACCCGATATGGATAGTTTTTTTGATAAGGTAAAGACCAATTTTGGAAAGGCAATGGACGGTGCTGAAAAGTACTCGAAGATTGCCGCACAAAAGACCTCGGGAATTATTAGCCAGACCAAGTATTCCTTTGCGATAAACGAAGCGGAGAATAAGATGGTATCCGTTCTGGCGGAAATCGGCGAGTATGTTTACTCGGAATTTTCCGAAGGTGCAGAATTTCCTGCGGATATTGCGGCTAAATGTGCCGAAATTGACGCACTAAAGGAGGAAATCGCATCGCTCAAGGAGAAGATTGCCGAGCTTAAAGAGTCGGTAGTCTGCCCGTCCTGCGGCGAATATAATTCCTCGGAAAACAGCTTTTGCGGTAAATGCGGTGCAAAGCTAAGAAAAGACGACTAATAAAAATTACCTCGGCTTGTAAACTCAAACAAGTCGGGGTATTTTTTTGTGAAAAAATAGGTTGACATAACATATTCGGTGTGATATAATACGCATAAAGTTCTAAAAATTTAAATAAAAATAGAATTTAGTTCTGAATTTCGGTAAGAAGGGAGCTTGAAATGAATCACAAAAACTGTCTGTCTGCGATAAAAACTGAATATAAAAATCTCACGGCAAAGGAAAAAAAGGTCGCAGACTATATTTTGAAGAACTATGAGGCAGTTGTTTCTATGCCTGTTGCGGAACTGGCTGAAAAGGCAGGCGTGGTAAAGTCGCTTATTATACGCTGCTGTCAGACGCTTGGTTTTAGCGGATATACCGAACTGAAGCTGTCGCTGTCGAGAGAGCTGGCAAGAAATGAGCAGTTCAATTATACTCCTTACATAAACCCCGAGGACGATTCGTCGGATATTATGGATAAGATTTTTTCCGCTAACATAAAAACCCTGCACGATACCGCAAAAGGTATTGACAGGAGGGTGCTGGCTGATATCGTGGATTTGCTCGCAGCTGCAAACAATATCTATATATACGGCGTGGGGACATCTGCGGGGATTGTAAACGATTTTCAGTACAGGCTGATGCAGCTTGGCTATACGGCGTTTTGCTTTACCGATATTACCACAATGAAGGTATCTACATTAAATATCAAGTCGGGCGACGCTGCAATCGGGGTATCAAACAGCGGCAGAACGGTTGCTACTGTTGATGCACTAAGGCTTGCCCGTGAAAAGGGAGCAAAAACGGCTTGTCTTACAAGCTATCCGAACAGCGAAATAACCAAGCAAAGCGACTACCCGCTGGTTATTTGCACAGACGAAATACAGTATCCGATAGAGGCAATATCTGCAAGAATTGCACATATCAGCGTTTTGGACGCTGTATCGGTTTCGTTGTCTGCGAAGAATTATGACGCAGCTATGGAGCGTTCGGCACAAACACACGATTTAATCAATACGGTAAGATATTAAGGAGGACGGTTTTTTTGAATAACAAATGGCGAAGAATTATATTTGCGGCGGTGTATCTTGCTTATACATCTATATATGTGGCAAGAGTTAATCTGTCTATGGCAGGCCCCGAGATGATGGACATAGGAATACTGAATACGGTGCAAATGGGTATTTTAGGAAGTGTATTTTCCACCGTTTATGCCGCAGGACGGCTGATAAACGGAGGTCTGAGCGACAAAGCTCCGCCGTGGCTGATGCTTACCGTCGGACTCGCACTTGCTGGACTAAGCAATATTTTTGTTAGTCTGTTTACGCCGTTGATCGGACTATTTCTCTTATGGACGACAAACGCATATGCCCAGTCAATGCTTTGGAGCTCGGTATTGTGCGTAGTTTCCTCTATGTACGAAAAGAGTGTGGCAAAGCAAAAGACATCGGTTATGGTAACCTCTGTTGCAATGGGTAATATTCTTGGAATAGTTATAAATACATTCCTGATAACAAAATTCGGTGCAAGATTTGCGTTTGTTATCCCCGGTGTACTGACAGCGGTACTCGGTATAATTGTATTTTTTGCCACACGCAGCATAAAGCCTATTGCAAGCCCTGACAAAAAGCATATATCTATGCTAAGCCTGCTGAAAAATCAAGAAATGCTTTCGATGAGCGTGCCTGCAATGATGCACGGTGTAATGAAGGAGAATATCAGCCTGTGGATGGCTGTGTATATTGTTGATACATACTGTGTAGATTTAAGCACGTCCTCCTATTATATTCTGCTTATACCCATAATCGGGTTTATCGGCAGAACGGTATATCCTGCCGCATATAAATTATGCAAAAACAGGGAAAATACCGTTTCTCTAATCGGGTTTATTATATGTGTGGCAGCCTCTGTTTTATTGTGCTTCAGCGGTGTCGGTATGATTTGGTCGGTATTGGCTCTGAGCATTATATATGCAGCTGTGTCTATGATAAATACATCTATTCTGTCGATATATCCTCTGCATTATCTCAAAACTGGTAACGTTGCATCTGTCAGCGGTATAATGGATTTCGGCACATACCTCGGCGGCGGAATTGCAAGTATGATATACGGTGTAGTGATTAAGCATTTCGGATATCTGCCAATGTTTGTATCATGGGCGATTATATCTGTTGTTTCGATTGTTTTTATAATGAAAATAAACCAAAAAAGAAAAGCGGAAGTCAAGTCTGAATAAATTTTCCGTCATACAGCAAAAAGAGCAATTCGGGTCGGTAATCCGAATTGCTCTTTTCTCATCTGTAATATTCTTCAAGAAAAGCTAAATTTACCAGTTTTTCTTTAACGGTATCACAGCTTATGTAATAATGGTTTGCCGCTTCAAAGCCGACCGAAGGCCGACGCAGCATAATTTTATACATTTCAAGTGCAAGCTTTTGCTCAATTTCGATTATATAACTGATTTCCTCTTTAACGTCTTTGCTGCCTGATATATACAAATCTCTCATAAGTATAAAACAAATCTGGTTGTAGGCGGAACGCAGCTGTATATATGCGGCAACAGCCATATCACGGAATTCGCCGTCCAAATCCTTTATAAGTTCAAGTCCTTTTTCCCATTCATCGCAAAGTGCCTTAAACTGATTTTTCAGAACCTCGGCACTGTAAATCATTGACCACGTTTTAAGGTCATCAAAGGCATAGCAGGTCATAGTTGATTTTGCTTTGGTAGGTGTTTCAAAGAAGAAATTGCCCACTCCGCCGTTTGACGGTCCGTTATAGATAAAACCGCAGTCAAAGGGATACTCCTCAAAAGCACGGCTGAAATGCTCGGAGGCTAACCATATTTTATCGCTGTCCGCACCGTACATAGAACGGAGCTTTTCTTTATAATCGGGCTTTTCACCGTCCGACTCAAAGAAGGCTTCGGACACAAGGCTGATAGTGGGCGATGGATAGCCGCCCAATGTCCAGCTGAAAAAGAGCTGGTCAACACCTGAATTCTGCATAGACTCCACCTGCTCGATACAGCGTTGGAACATTGGCAGATACGGTACGGCGGAGCATTCCCAGGAGTTGTTTATCTGCAGCTTTCCCGCAATACTGTGTCCGCTTTCCTTCGCCCAATTCCAATGCCTGATTGTGCGTGGGCTGACGCCGTTTACGCTCAGGGCATAATCCTGAACTTCGTTTTTTATACCTCCTCTTGTAAATTCCATAAAGGTTTCACGCTGACACAGTAAAATCGCATCTTCGGGAAGAGCCTTGATTAAATTTTCGGTACCTGAAATATCCATACCGAGGTCTTGTCTGTCCCAACCCCAGTCGAAAAACATCATCTGCATATGAGGTGCGGCTTTTTTCATTCCCCTAAACAGTGCCTCGTGCATTTGAGCTGCCAATTGCCACGACGGCATATTTTTGCAGCGAGGGCATACCTCGTCATAAAAGCCTTCGGGCTTTGATTTACAAAGCGTGAGATTTTCCTGCATAGAGATTATGAAAAATCCGCCAAGCTCAGGCACGCTTCTGCAAAGACTTTCCATTGCATTTTCGAGATATTCACGGGTGTTCCTGTTCTGTATGCACATAGTAGCATTATCCGCTCTGCGTGTACCCTTCATCTCGGGGTACTCGTCAAAAACCTCGAGCGGCATATTTCGTGGCTCGTTCAGGTACAGATATATTTTGATGCCATAGCTTGCGGCACGCTTTGCGATATCACGAAGATTTGCGGTACGCTTTTCCCATCCCTCGGAAAGCTTAGGTGCATACGGAAATTCTACCATTCTGTACAAAATCGCAGGAAGCCATATTCCGTTTATGCCGACACGGGCATATTTGGCAAAAAGGCTGTCGGGACAACATATTTCAGCGTCGCCCTCAAAAATATCCTGATATACGGCAGAAAACGGATAAATCGCACGAATATTGAGCCTTGGCTCCCATTCCTTATTTATGGGCGTACCGCTTTCCGCAAAATCAAGAAGGCGGTATAAACCTCGGATAATTCCGCCGAAGCCGCCTGCGGAAAGCTCTGTTTCGTTATCGGTTGTGTTGATTGCGTGATATTCTTCCTTTTTACCCGATACATAACTCAAAATCAGCCTCTTAGCCTTTGCTGCTTTCGCCGTATTTGCTGTAAATCTTGTGACAGCGGCGTCGGTGCGTGGGTCGTTTGTACGGTTTATGATTTCATATTCCGACAAATCTGCTTTTTTCTCCGTACTGTCCTCTTCAAAATAAAAATCGAAAGGCTCTCGCTTTGTACAGTTCCTGGTTTCCTCGGCAAGCGAGTCCATAACCGATTTGATTTTAAGAGTTTCCGCTTTCTCTGCTTCTGTCAACGGTCTGTATGTAATTTTTTCGCATACAGGCTTTTTATCGCCGAGCTTCTCGCCGAGGAAATCCTCCTCCTTTAAAACAAGTGCGAGCTTTTCCTCCGTCCAGTCCAAAAGAGTTAAAAGCTGTTCATAGTTCAAAAGATGCCAGTTCGCACGGATTACGGTGATATATCCACGCTTTTCCCAGACCGAAACATTTTCCTGCGGCAAAAGTCCCATATCGTATGCTAACTGCTCGATATTTTTAACATCGGTTTCCAGAACATTTGCAATTCTTTCTTTTTCTACCATACCCCAGTTCCGAAACACTACCGCCTGCATCAGTGTAGGAAAATATGAGGGAAGAACGGGTTGTCCCTCAGTTTTTAATAAAGCTATTCTCAATTTTGTTCACCTCTTGATATTTAAGAATTTATTAAGCTTATTCTAACATTGAGGTGATTTCTGTAAAACTGATAAAATTGACTATAAGGTGTAAAAAATCTACTTTTTTCTTGCATACAGCATCAAAGTGTGCTATACTCGGGGTATGGATACGAGTAAAGATATTTTAGATATGAAATTTGCATATTACTACGGCGGTGCGGTAAAGCTTAATGACAGTTGGAAATATGATAATATTGAAACTGTTTTCAGTAAGCTTTATTTTGTGCTGGACGGACGGCTGAAAATCGAAACAGACTCCGAGGTGATTATCGGTACTCCGAATACGCTTATTCTCATTCCCGCAGGACTTCGTCACTCGCAGTCCGCACCCTTTCCCGACAAAGCGGAAAAGCTCTGGATGCACTTTAATATCGAAATCGGAAACAAAAGTATTTTTGATTTTTTCCCTGTTCCGCTTTCGGTTAAGGTAACCGAGCCTGAAAGGATAAAAGAGCTGTTTCACTCTATCTTTTCTTACGGCAGATATCGGGATATGGCAGGAGTTCTTCGCCTGCAAGCCTATTGTTATGAGCTGCTGTCCTGCTATTTTGAGAGTGCGGGAATATCACACCCGTTTCAGGTGCCGAATTCTGCCTCTGCCGTTTTGAAGGCGGCAGGCTATATACAGGAGCATTTGTCATCACCGCCGCCTGTTTCTGACCTTGCGGAGATATTTCATTTTAATACATCATATTTTATACGGATTTTTAAAAAACAAATGGGTCTTTCACCGCATCAGTATATAATGCAGATGCAGATGGAACGTGCGAAAAATCTTCTGGAAAACAGTGAGCTTTCCGTTGCACAAATTGCCCGTTCCGTCGGCTATGAGGATTCAAAACACTTTTCCAGAACGTTCAGAAAGTATGCACACTATTCGCCGACCGAGTACCGCACTGTGAATAAACGGACGGTATAAAAATATTTTCCGTGTAAGTTGACACGATATTTGTAAGTGATATAATGATTTAAAAAGTATCATTTGGAGGCATATTTATGAAATATTCAGGCGAATTTTTGAATGAAATATCCTTCCCTCTGGGAGGCATAGGAACGGGCAGTATCGGTCTTGGCGGTGACGGCAGACTTATTGACTGGGAAATATTCAACCGTCCGTCAAAGGGCAGTATAAACGGCTATTCTCATTTTGCAATAAGAGCTTTGCAGGGTGAAAAAATTACCGCCGCTGTTTTAAACGGTGATATTACAAAGGAATATATGGGACAGTTTAAGCAGCGTAAGTTTACAGGCTATGGTTTTGGACCGAGCGGTCAGAAGATGTGCGGTTTTCCGCATTTTAAGGACGTGGAATTTGACGGCGAATTTCCGATAGCTTCCGTGAACTTTAAAGATGAGAAATTTCCTGCGGATATCAAAATGACGGCATTTAACCCGTTTATACCCCGTGATGCGAAAAATTCGAGTATTCCTGCGGCATTTTTTGAGATTGAGGTTGAGAACACAACCGATGAAGCGGTCAAGTATCAGATTGCATTGTCGGTTGCAAATCCTTACGAGAAATCCATAAATAGTGCCGATGTAAAGAACGGTTTCAAGCTGATTACGATGCACAACAATGCCGTCGATGAAAACAGCGTCGAATACGGCGACCTGACAATTGCCACCGATTGCGAAACAGCATATACGCAAAGCTATTGGTACCGTGGCAGCTGGCAAGATGGTATTGTATCCTTCTGGAATGATTTTTCGGGTGCGGTCGATTTTAAAGAAAGAACGTACAGTGAAGAGGGCACACGGGATACCTGTACTCTTATGGCAGAGGTTGATGTATGCCCAAAGGATAAAAAGAAGGTAAGATTTGTACTTTCGTGGAATGTGCCGAATAACTATAATTACTGGAATGAATATAAGAACGAGGACGGAACTCATAAGTCGTGGAAGAATTACTATGCTACGGTATTTGAAAATTCCGCTCATTCGGCAAGCTATTCGCTTGAAAACTGGGACAGCTTATACAGCCGTACCTTGAAATTTAAGGACGCTTTATATAATACGACTATGCCCGAGACGGTTATAGAGGCGGCAGCGTCCAATCTTTCGGTACTCAAATCACCGACCGTATTAAGGCTTGAGGACGGCTCGTTCTATGCTTGGGAGGGCGTACACGAGCTTGAAGGCTCGTGCGAGGGAACCTGTCAGCACGTTTGGAACTATGCCTATGCGATGTGTTTCCTGTTTCCCGAGCTTGAGCGGTCTATTCGTGAAATGGAATTTAATTACAGCACAGCCGAGGACGGCAGAATGGGCTTTAGAATTCAGCTCCCGATTGGCAGAGAAATGACCGATTGGAGAGCGTGTCTTGACGGACATATGGGTGTAGTGCTGAAATGCTACCGTGAATGGAAAATATCGGGCGATAATAAATGGCTTGAAGATAACTGGGCGAATATTAAGAAGGTTTTAGAATATGCGTGGAGCGAAGCCAATAAGGACGGCTGGGACAGAAATAAGGACGGCGTTCTTGAGGGCAGACAGCATCACACGCTTGATGTAGAGCTTTTCGGACCGTCATCGTGGCTTGAGGGAATGTACCTTGCCGCCTTAAAGGCTGCTGCTGAAATGGGTGAATTTTTAGGTGATACCGAAAAGGCTCGGGAATACCGTGAGCTTTTTAAAAAAGGATATAAATGGACAAAGGAAAATCTGTTTAACGGCAAATATTTTATCCAAAAGATTGACCTTTCGGACAAGAGTATAA
>JAFULX010000216.1 GCA_017483065.1 Clostridia bacterium
AAAGATACATAATATATTATACTGTTTTTTGTTTGAAAAGTCAATGTGTTTTACGCATTTTTTATCATTTTTTATTTTAATTTCACTCAAAATAGGCTGATATGAATTGTTTTCGTTGAAACAATCTATCAGCCTTAAAGCTGTGTCAGATTTTTTACCCAACAGACAAATCTTTAAGCAGATATTATAACCGTGTACAACATAATCCAAATTATGTTGTACACGGTTATTTTTTAGGGGGGATAATATGCGCATTTTACTGTATGAGCATAATAAGGCAGCGTATAATGCGGCTGTGGTTTATCTTGCAGAATACAAAAAAGCTGCTGTTATCCATCCTACAGGTACAGGTAAATCATTTATCGGGTTCAAATTATGCGAGGATAATCCCAAAAGCAAAATTTGCTGGCTGTCACCGTCAGAGTACATTTTTAAAACACAGACAGAAAATTTGAAATACGCAACAAATGGCTATATTCCCGACAATATCGTTTTTTTTACATACGCAAAGCTGATGAACCTTACAGTTGAGAAAATCAGGGAGATAAAACCTGATTATATCATACTTGATGAATTTCATCGGTGTGGTGCCGAAATGTGGGGTAACGGTGTCAAATCACTGCTGGAAGAATATCCTGATGTGCCTGTTCTTGGACTTTCGGCGACCGCGATACGCTATCTTGATAATCAAAGGGATATGTCCGATGAGCTGTTTGATGGCAAGGTTGCGTCAGAAATAACTCTTGGTGAGGCAATTGTCAGGGGGATTTTAAACCCGCCGAAATATGTTCTTTCTGTATTTTCTTATAAAAAGGATTTACAGAAATACGAGAAAAGAATAAAAAAATCAAAAAGCAAGGCTGTCCGTGACGAAGGTGCAAAATATTTAGAGGCACTCAGACGTACGCTTGAAAATGCAGACGGTATTCAGGATATTTTTTCTAAGCATATAACCGACAAATCAGGAAAATATATCGTTTTTTGTTCAAGCCTTGAGCATATGCGTGAGATGATCGAATTATCGTCAGAGTGGTTTTCTGCCATTGATAAAAAACCTCATATCTATTCTGCATATTCAAATGACCCTGAAACAAGCAAAGCTTTTTCGGCTTTTAAAGAGGATAACAGCAATCATTTAAAGCTACTATACTGTATTGATATGCTGAATGAGGGGATACACGTTGATGACGTAAGCGGTGTTATATTGCTTCGTCCTACTGTATCGCCGATTATATATAAACAGCAGATTGGACGTGCTTTATCTGCAAGTAAAAAAACAAATGCTGTAATTTTTGACATTGTACTGAATATCGAAAATCTTTACAGTATCGGCGAGATTGAAGAAGAAATGCAGATTGCAACAGCATATTACCGTTCATTGGGTGAAGAAAGCGTGATTGTAAATGAGCATTTTCAGGTGATAGACGAGGTTCACGATTGTACGGAAATGTTTGACCGCTTGGAAAATGTGCTGTCGGCGTCGTGGGATTTGATGTATGACTGTGCAAAGAAATATTACGAAAAATACGGACATCTTGAGGTTCCGTCGAGGTATTTTACCGAGGACGGATATTCTCTCGGCTGTTGGATATATAATCAGCGAAGTATCAAAAAAGGGAAGCTCAGCGGTAGCTTGACCGAAGAGCGAATCAGAAAGCTTGACGAAATAGGTATGCGTTGGGAGCAGTTTACGGATTACAGCTGGGCTGTGAATTTTAATGCAGCAAAAGCGTATTACATAGCTTTTGGCAATCTTGATGTTGCAAGCCGATATGTAACAAAAGACGGTGTGCGGCTCGGAGCTTGGCTTGCGAATTTACGTGCGTGGGAGCGTGCGGGGGTACACCTCAAATATTTAACTGACGAGAGAAAGAAAGCACTTGAAGAAATCGGTATGATTTGGAGTAAGCTTGATTTTTACTGGGAGAATAATTATTCCGCAGCGGTCAGGTATTATCGTGAAAACGGTAATTTGACAGTTCCGAGCAACTATGTTTCACCTGACGGAGTACGGCTCGGAGCCTGGATAAGCAGAATGAGAAAACTGCGTAAGGGCGAAGGTAAGGGAACACCGCCGACAAAAGAGCAGATTGAGCGGCTTGATAATATCGGTATGGTTTGGGAGCTGAATGTTGACAGACGGTGGGACAAGGCATATTCGGCTGCAAAAGGTATTTTGAGGAAAACGGAACGCTACTTGTGCCGATGTCATACAGAACTGAAAACGGATTTTCCCTCGGACAATGGGTACAAAATCAACGCAAGTATTTTTTAAGAGGCACATTAAATGAGGCTCGGAAATGCCTTTTAAATGAAATTGGTATGGTGTGGAATACTCCTGACCCTTGGCTTTACAGATACAACCTTATCAAGACGTATTATGAAGAACACGGAACTGTCGATATACCACAGGGGTTGGTGGTTGACGGTGTATGGATTGGTAAATGGATTGCTACGCAGAAAAAACTGTATGACTCAAATGAAAAACTGACAAAAGAGCAGCGAGAGCTTCTTTCTATGCTTCCGCTTGATGAGGTTTGCAGGAAAAATAAGGCTTGGTTTACCGCATATGCCGATGCAAAAGCATACTATAACACACATCACAACCTCAGAGTACCGCACGATTATATCGGAAAATCGGGCATAATCCTCGCAGACTGGATTATCAGACAACGCCGTGCGTGGAAATTCGGGAATTTGAGCAGCGAGCAAATTCGGCTTCTGAATGATATCGGATTTATATGGAAGCTTGAAAGCACGTTTATCACCATACAAGAAGGAGCATTAGTATGAATAAAAATCTGCTTATACTTGGTGCGGGGCAATATGGCAGTATAGCAAAGGAAGTTGCGGAGGCTATGGAATGCTTTGATAAAATTGATTTTCTTGACGATAATGACGGGAACGCAATCGGGAGATTCTGTGATTTTGAACGGTATTCCGCAGCTTACAGCTATGCGATTGTTGCTGTCGGCAACCCTGAAACAAGACTGCGATGGATAGGAAAATTAGAAGAAGCCTGTTATACAATCCCTGTTTTAGTACATCCGAGAGCATATATCTCACCGTCGGCTCAAATAATGAAGGGCTGTATAATTGAGCCTTTGGCAGTAGTACAGGCTAATTCGACTGTTGCGGCAGGCTGTCTTATATCGTCAGGAGCGGTGGTAAATCATAACTGCTTTATCGGTGACGGCTGCCATCTGGACAGCAATGCAACAGTTAAACCGAGAACGGTTGTTGCCGCAAACTCGGTAATCGGGAGCGGTGTTGTTGTATGCGAAAACACTTTTTCAAATAAAATGCCTGAAGAATATAGCTTTGAGGTGGGAGTATGATGATGTATAAAGATTTTATTAAAAGAGCTATTGATATTGTTTTATCATTTATCGGACTTGTTGTGCTGATAATTCCTATGCTGCTTGTTGCAGTTGTTATCAAAATAGATTCAAAAGGTCCTGTTCTGTTTAAACAGCAGCGAGTCGGATTACATAAAAAACCCTTTACCATACTGAAATTCAGGTCAATGCCGACGGATACTCCGCATGATATGCCTACACATATGCTGAACGTAGCTGAAAACAGAATGACAAGGTGGCAAAGCTTTATGCGTAAAGCGTCGATAGACGAGCTACCGCAAATATGGTGTATTCTTATGGGCAGTATGAGTATTATCGGTCCTCGCCCCGCACTTTTAAATCAGGAGGATTTGATTGCGGAGCGTGATGAATATGGTGCAAATGATGTGAAACCAGGTCTTACCGGTTGGGCACAGATAAATGGCAGAGATGAATTGCCTATTGAGGTAAAAGCAAAATATGACGGAGAATATGTTGAAAAACTGAATACAGGCGGTTTTTCCGCTTTTGCAATGGACTGCCGCTGTTTTTTCGGTACTATTCTGAAGGTTTTGAAGCACGAGGGGGTTGTTGAGGGTGGTACAGGAGCTATTGAAAGCGAAGAAGGAGTGCTGTTGGAAAAATGAAATTTTCGGTTTTAATGTCCGTGTACAAGAATGATGACCCGACATTTCTCAAATTAGCATTGGATAGTATTTATGAACATCAGACAAGAAAACCTGATGAGATAGTTGTAGTATTTGACGGGGAACTGACAGATGAACTATATCGTGTTTTAGAAGAATTTAGACAAGGCAAAGAAGAATTTGTGTTCTATTATCCGCAGGAGATTAACAGAGGGCTTGGTTCTGCACTAAGAATAGGCTCGAAAAAATGCACGGGAGATTATATTTTTCGTATGGATTCCGATGATATCAGCGACCCGATGCGTTTTGAAAAGCAGATTGAATACATAGAAAAACACCCCGAAATAGATGTTTTGGGAACGGATATTGCAGAATTTAATAAATCGCTTGACGAACAAATGCGTCTTCGTATATGCCCGAAAAAACACGAGGATATCGTGAAAATGGGTAAAAAACGTAACCCGATGAACCACGTCAGTGTGTGTATAAAGCGTACAGCCTTGCGAAAATGCGGTGGTTATGAAACACTGCTTCTGTTAGAGGACTATTATTTGTGGCTGAAAATGATTGCGGCAGGGTGTCGGCTTGAAAATTTGAATGAAAGTCTGGTGTACGTAAGAGTAGGTAACGGCTTTGATTCAAAACGTGGTTCAAGGGTCAGGATTAAGGGCTGGAAACAACTGCAAAAGTTTATGTTGAAACACAAATTGATAAATAAAATTGAAGCAGCAACTAATATGGTTTATATTGTCGGTTTTGTGTACTGCCCCGTTGGATTGAAAAAGTTAGTATATAGTAAGTTATTAAGAAAATGATCGAAAGGAGCTACAAAATGACTGATTTACAACAAAGATTAGTAGATATGTTATCTTTTTTTCACAGCATATGCGTTAAATATAATTTAAGATATTACATCATTGCAGGTACTATGTTAGGTGCAA
>JAFULX010000217.1 GCA_017483065.1 Clostridia bacterium
CTCTGCATTTTCACTGCCAAGACTGTTTGCAATCCTTTTTCTTGCATTCTCAGCTGCCGCCGCAAAACGCTCCTTATCATCATTCGCCGCTCTCAGTCCCGATACATTAAGAACTGTATCGGTAACATCTTCCCCATTTTCTAATATGCCTTTATACGTAATCGTACCGAAACCGTTCGACATTCCAGAAAGACTTTCCGACATTCTCTCCTGTGCGGCTTTTACCGCCTCAAGCTTTTGCTGTGTATCAGAAAGAATACTTTCATAAATATCTGACAGAGCTTCCTTCTGCTCCTCGGCAGAATCAATGCTGTATTTTAAGATATCAAGCGAATATTTTTCCCAGTCCTCTGAACCCTCTTTAAAATACGCATCTCGCAATTGTGCAAGCTGGCTGTAATATTGCTCTTCGGTAATAACACCGAGTGTCAGACTATTTTTGAGGCTGTCAATCATTCGTTTGGCAATAGCCTCCTGCCGCTCTTCTCCTTCGAGAGAACTGTCAATAAGGCTGTTTGCAAGCTCTTCCATTTTCGATATTGCAACAGGTGCACCGTCCTCAATACCGTAGGCAACACCAAGCGACATCATTTTACCGATTTCTTTACGAGCACGTTTTGAAGGGCTATGTATGTCAGCTGCTTTTTTTCCTGCACCAAAAGCACTATTTACCATAGAAGCTGATGCTGAATTTACTAACCAGACACCATCAAGAATACCACTTGCAACACCTGCTGTAATATTCTGACCGATAAATTTGCCGCTTTCCAATGCTTGCTGTTTAATAGCTTCTGTTTCAGTTGCTATAATTTCATCGAGCTTTGCAATTTCCCCTTGTAATGTTATAATATCATTTGCATATTGCTCGGCAAGTTGAATATCGCCCGAAGTTTCAGCTTCTTTCTTTAGGTCTTGCAAACTTTTTACTTCAGCCTCATATTCTAACTTTCGCTTTCTCGCAGAAGACAATGCTGTTGTTGTATTTCCCTCAACAGCTCCGTTATAATCACGGTAAAGCTGCATAAACATATCATAATTACCTTCTTCTGCCGCAGCCAGCATTTCACCGTAATGTAATTTATCCCTTGTAGCAGCTTCGTAAAGGTCAACACTTTCCTGATATGCTTCATTTGCTCTGAGCATTGCCTCAGGAATTGCCCCCGTTTGCTTAATTTCTTCTTGGCTTGCCCTCGTCACCCTGTCAAGCTCAAGTTTAAGCTCAACCATCTTTTTCCGATATTCTTCAACATTTTGAACAGCCGTAGAGTAGTTTTCACTTACACCTTTTGAAAGTGCTTCCATTTCCTTAGCTTTCAAAACCTCGTGAATGCTTTGTTTCAGTTCATCATACTTAGAAATAGTACCGTCTACAAGCTTATATTCTTCTCCCGTTGCTTCTTTTAACTCACCAAGAATATACTCAACTCTATCCTCGTACCCATCTTTGACCTTACCGTTAGCATCAACAACCTTATCAAGTTCGCTTGCCAATGCTTGAGCTCTCTGAATTTCCAAAGCATTAGCCTCTGCATTTTCAATTGCAGCTGTTCTTGACTCTGCATATGCTTCTTTTTCTTTTTCTAACGCACGAATTTCTCCGTACAAAGCATTTTCAAGCACCTTTCCAGCAGCAACAGCTGCCAGAACACCTGCCGTTGCTAAACCTATCGGACTTGCTGTTTGGACTGCATTAAATGCCGCCTGTGCTACCGTAGCAATCTTTACTGCACCTGCGAATGCCGTATAACCCACCGTAGCAGACGCTATTGCTGCCACTGCTCCCACAAGAATATCCCCTGCAGTACTTTGTGTAAATTTGTCTATTGCAGTAATGGCTTTTGTTGCTGTCTGTACCAATTCCGAGAGGCTCGGCTCTGCCTTTTCATATATTGTTATCCCTAAAGCCTCTGCAGCAGATGACATTTCATCAAGACTGCCCTTGAGGTTGTCGTTCATTGTCTCTGCCATAGTCTTAGCAGCACCGTCACACGAGGACAGATATCCCTCAAGCTCGTCCCACCGCTCACCGCTGTTTTCTAAAAGTGCATTTGCCGCCGCAATGGTTCTTGTATCAAAGATATCACCCATTGCTTTTATGCGTGAGCTTTCGTCCATACCGTCAAGCTTTTCCTTCAGCTCCTTCAGAACGTCCTGTGCGTCCTTTAGATTTCCGTTTGCGTCCGCTGTTTCAAGTCCAAGCTTTTTCATAACCTTCGCTGATGCGGAGGTCGGTGTGTACAGATTTTTAAGGACATTTCTCAGTGCAGTACCGCCCTCGCTGCCCTTGATACCGTTATCGGCAAGTATTCCGAGTGCGGTATTCATTTCCTCGGTCGACATTGCCGCAAGCTTTGCCTGTCCGCCTGCAATAAGTACCGCCTCGCCGAGCTGTGCAACCGAAGCATTTGACTTTGCGGCTGCCATTGCAAGCTGGTCCGAAAAATTGTCCATATCCTTAATGCCCAATCCCATAACCGCCATACTGTCGGTTAACAGCTCGGACGCATATGCCAAATCCATACCGCCTGCCTGTGCAAGACGAAGTACCTTCGGCAGAGCCTCAATCGACTCTGCGGCAGTATATCCTGCCTGAGACAGAAACTGCAATCCGTCTGCTGCTTCTGCCGCCGTGTACTTTGTTGTAGCACCCATTTCTTTTGCCGCAGCCGTTAATGCGTCAAGCTCCTCACCTGTCGCCAGCGAAACTGCCGCAACCTGCGACATTGACGCTTCAAATGCTGTGCCTACATCTATAATTTCCTTTGACAATGCCGAGAAGCTTAAAACTCCTGCGGCTTTTTTCATTAGTGATATTCCCTTGTCAAAGCCTGTACTGTCTATTTTTGTATCAAATCGTAATGAGCCGTCATATGTAGCCATAACTTAAAAACCTTCCTTATCAGATTTTTGTCGCAACGGCTTTCCAGGCTCTTATATGCGTTAATTTCGGGAATACGCTCCCACGGCTTCCAACCGCCTTTGGTTATCGCCAAAGTGCTTCCGCAAACTCTGCCTCCTTATCCTCTAAGCTCCTTAGGTCGGGAAGCTTGTAGCGGCGTTTCATTTTCATAATAAATTCTTTTTGTTCTTTGTTTTTTATTCCTGCAAGGCTTGTACCTCGCCACGATATTATTTTTACAAGCTTTTTATCCTCTCCGAGTGCCTGCAGGAGTGACATAAACAAATGCCAGTGCAGATTTTCTTTAGTCAGGTCAATTCCATACTCTGATAAAAATGCAGCGTAAATATACGGTGCGTCCGCTTCAAAATCAAAGCTTCTCACGCCGTGTCTGCCGCCTTGAGTTGAGGAGGTGCGACCCTCCCCAAGCTCCTTTTGCGTAAAAAATTCAGCAAGTGCGGCAGCTGCCTCTACTGCTGTCGGCGGATATGCTCCCACATAGCAAAGGTCGATACTTCGTACGATTTTTTCTTTTGCGGAAACAGACTTGTGCATCAAAGCGTCATATTTAAGCCACACCCGAAAATCGGTATGTACCTCATATTCAACTCCCCTGCAGCTGACGCTGCTTTTCAATTCCTCGGTCAGGATACTCATTTCTTTGTACCTTTTCCGCCAAGCCTTTCGCTGATACTGTTCTGCCAGGAGGCTCTGATTTCACGGATAATAAAATTCATTATGTCAACAGCGTCAAAATATGTGCTTGTAGCATCAATATCAAGCCGCTCGCCGAGAATTTCTTTACTTGCACCCTTTTGTCCGAGTAAAATGTCAATTTTCTCACACACCTCTGACGTAATGTCCGTAAAGATTTTCTCAATATCATTCGTGTTTTCCTTACCCGAAAAAGCTTTTGCCTTCTCACACGCCCATTGACTGACCTCTTCTGTTCTTGCTTTTACCACGCTGTCAACATTGATGGTGTATGAGCAATTGGGAAACTCAAGCTTTAGTCTTTTTGTTGCAAAATCAAACCGTGCCATATATCATATCTCCCTCTTTACTGTGCTGCAGCTGCCGCCGTAAACGTTGCGGTAAGTCCGTCGGCTGAAATTTCCGCCGTACCCTGCACTCTGTCGCCGTTCGCCTTAAATGTACCCGAATAGGTGTATGTATTCTCATCTCCGCCCTCCGAATCGGGTATAACAGCGAATGAACGTTTAATTGCTGTCTTTGTGTTTACATCAACGATAAGAATTTCTCTTACCGCATCAACACCGACACGCTCATTATCGGTGATATCCGCAATATCCTCGTGAACATCATTTCCGATAATATAATCCATCTCATAGGAAACAGAAGTGTTATACGCAATAACGTCTGTACGCTTTGCGTCCTCGTCAACATATTTCCTTTCGTATTCCTCGGGGTTTTTCGAGGTTTCCATAGTTTTAAAGCCCTGCATTCTCACAAACTCCTCTGCGTCGGGAAGCTTGTAGAATGTCAGCTTTGAACTTCTTTTCGCAATGTTAAATGCTTCCATAGTCTAATTCCTTTCTTCATTCAAATTTGATAATATACCAGTCTGCACTGCATCTGATATGCTGCTGTATCGTTTCCGTCCTCAGAAAAGCAGTATCCGCTTGAGGTTACTTCAATACTCTGCACAAACTTACCATCATCAAGCTTTACAAGCTCGCCTGCGGCACACTTTTCCTCAAGCCACTGTGTAATATTCTCAAACAGCAGATTGTTTTCAATATTCCGAAAAAGCTCCTCGGTGTATTGAAGCCGTGCCGCAAAGACAAAATCATATTTTTTGAGCGTTGCACCGTCTGTATATCGTCTGATAACCGCATCGGTCGGCAGAGGCTCAATCGAATATTCAACCGCAGCAGGTGGCAGATAATCGACATTTATATATCCGTCCGAAAGATACGGACATTCAGAAAAGAAATCTCTTAATGCTTTAATAATCATTGTACTTATCCTTTCTATCACACACCGCTGTATCTAAGCTCTGGCGACAAATATAGCTCGCAAAGCCTTGCAATTTCCTTATCACGCTCCGCAGCAGAGTCAAATCCCGATTTGTAATTGATTGAATATCCGTCAACCGTTTCAGACTCAATCCCGACAGGAAACCGTGCGTCCTTATAGCGTTTGAGTACGTCGCACACAGCACAGGCACAAAAGCGTACGCTTTCATTTTCCGCCTCCTGCTGTGCTTTTCCGAAAGTAGCAGCGTTGATGTATCTCATTGCCTGCGGCATCAGACAGGTAAGTTCGCTTTCCTTTCCTATTTCACTGCCGAAATATACATATAAATAGTATTCGTAATCACTCATATCGCACCTGCCTCCTCCTTTGCCAATCTCAAAATATCCTCTTTATGCTCTGCCTTCATTCGTTCAAACCAGTAAGACCCTGCCCTTGCGTGTTTAGTCGTGGTATAGTTGAACGGCTTGCCGCTCTTTGTCTTTCCGTAATACTGCGTTCTTCCATACGGTACGTTATATACAACCTCACCCGAGCCGATTACTGTACCACGCACTCCCGACCTCTCAAGGTCACCGCCAAGATACGGTGTAAGCGGTGAGCTGCGTCTTAAGACCTCGCTGTCTATAACCTGCTGAACTCTTCCTCCAGACTCTAATCCACGGCGGCGTAAAAGCTCGGCGGTAGGCTTAACCGTAATTTTCATCAGATTTCCACTCTCCAGTGCCTCATTCTCTGATTTATCGCTCGGCGGTTATCCGTTACCGAAATAACCTTGTAACAGTCATCGGGCGGTCTTTCGCTAAGACTTGCATATAAGGCAATTCTGTCACCTGTCTTGCAGGGTGCTGCCGAATCGGTAAATATACGAACAATTGCATTTGATGCGTTCTCCGCTCTCTTGCCCGTGTCAAGCTTGCTTATAAAGTGACAGCTTGCATTGCTGTATATCTTCCTCGAATATCGGTCTGCTTGCCTGTCATAGCTGTAACAGGTGACAGCCGCAAGATTTCTTACTCCGTCTTGCATTTTCCGTCACCCTTAGTTTTTCCCGACGCTGTATCTGCGTCGGGTTTTACAGCAGTTCCCGAGTGACCGTTTTTCTTTTTAGCTTTTGCAGCAATATCCGCTGCCGAAATTCCGAAGCTTTTCATTTTAATCCCCCTTATTCTTCAGAATGCAGATAAATACCTGCCTTATTATCCTCAATACCGTCGGCATAACCGTATGCACGGTAGAAGTATTTCCAGTTGTCGCCGCTCTGGTTTTCGTCTGGGCTGATAACCTTTGACACCTCGTGCTTGAGGTACTGCAGCACAGCAGACTGCGAAATAATCATAAAGTTGATTGCCGCAGCGTCCGCCGCCTTTGCATAACCGCCTGCCGTTTCGCCCTCGCTCTTACCGTCTGCAAGGTCAATCTTGGTGAAAAATCTTGACGAAGGTACTACATTTTTTGTTGCGAACTTTTCAAGGATTTTCTTAGACTTTGTTGTATCAACATTTTCTGCTGCCGTAAGATGTGCCGAGCTAATGAAAAGATGTCTGTCCTCAAACGGTACTTCAGCATCGTCCATTATGCTGTTTGCGATTTGAAGTGCCAAAAGCACGGCAGCACCGTCTGCAAGAGCTCCGACCGCTGAATTTCCTGCCGCAGCTGCATATTTCGCAAATCGGTATGCGTCTATCTCGGGAACAGCCTTTTTCCTCAGGAACACACTTGCAAGCTGACCGAACGCAACGTGTGCCGTTTCGTCATCGTCCATTCTGTCCACATTGAATACTCTGTCACGGTCATAGTCTGCCGCTACCATCTTATATTCAAGCGTTACATTGCCGTCGACAAAATTACCGCCCCGTGTATGGTCTGCAAGACCGTCCATACTCATTGACGGAATAAGGATATTACCGTTTGCACCTTTTTTTACCAAAGCATTGTTTCCGTCAAGTACTGCTGTTGCCGAAGCTCTTGAATATACCTCGGGCAGCAGGTCAATATATGTTCTGATTGTTTCAATATTTGCCATTTTCTTATCCTTCCTTTATCTTATTTGTTTTCTAAGGGCAAGCCCATTATCTTTCTTGCCTGTGCGTCCGATACCGCTGTTGCCGCACCAGAACCCGTCATAAGCGTCGGCGGCGGTGTGCTGCCTGCAAATGCAGACGGCTCGTTTTTCTTCAGCTCCTCAATCCAGCCCTCGCCGCCTGTGTACTTTCCGTCCTTAAATTCAGGCTCGGACGCTCTGAATTTTGCCATAGCAGCCTCTTTTGCAAGAGGTGACGAAAACTTGTAGCCGTCAAACAGCTTTTCCGCCGCATATGACATATCCTTTTCGGTAAGCTTACCGCTTAGAGTATCTCTCTCGCCCTCAAGAGCTGTGACCTTCTCTTCAAGGCTTGAAATTTTCTTATTCGCTTTTGTAAGCTCCCCGCTGTTTTTAACGCCCTCGGTAACACCTGCGTTAATTTCTTCCGTTACAGCCGTTAAAACTGTGTCCGCTATCTCTTCAGGAACACCGAGTTCAATCAATTTTTCCTTATTCATCGTTCAAAAAACCTCCGTTTTTCAAAAAATTCGTATTATAAATCATTCTCACGCTTATATTATGGTGTTATTTGCCGTTATTTGGGTGTTATTTACCGTTAAAACCGTTTTGCGGATTAACTTGTCACATATTCCTCAAAAACCATTTCTGCACCCGAATTTTCCGCAAATAAAAAAAGACCCTCCGTGCTAAGGCGGAAGTCCCGAAGCTTTTCGGACATTCTTCTTGTCAAAAATCTTCAATTTTAACACTCCGTTTCCTTTCTTCTAACGCTCTTTTAACACCTAAGTGTTAAATTTTCGGCAACAAAAAAACACCCTGCGGTGTTTTTTTTCTACATTCCCTCCGTAATAATAAGCTTATCACAAATTTCGCTAAGGCTCTTTCCGTCAAAGAACGGTAAGCCCATAACCTTTTCTATGCTGTCAACATTAACCGTCACTCCGTCAAAGAATAAGTCAAAGCTGTTTTCGTTAAATGGGTCTACATATCCGTTCTTTCCCATATACTCAAAGCCGACTAAGGTTGCAAATTCCAAAATCCTCTTTTTTAGTTTTGAAGCTTGTATCATAACAAATCACCGTGTTCCTTCTTTTCTAAATCAGTTAATTCCTTTGCCTCGCTTCTGTTCGCTTTTTCGTCAATCCATACATAATCGTGATAATGCTCACCGTTATTTCCAAATGGGTGCATTTTAGGATTTCCGTGATTGTGGTTACTGACCTGTTTAATCTGATAACCTTTTTCGTCATAAATATTTCGGTCAATGCCACCGCCTTTTCTCGGGACGTCTACAACCGCAAAAGGTTTGTATTTCAAAACGGTTTTTGACATTTTATCGGTAACATAAACCGTTCCGTCTTTATTATACAGGTATTTCGTATATTTTGCAAGCTCTCTTTTATTCCCCTGCACCGCCATTGAGGATACCGACCTGTCGAAGCCGTAGACGCTTGTTCGGGACGGCTCTTTTGTAAGCCCTGTTTTCCGACACCACGCATCAAGCTGTGCCTCTTTCTGCTTCAGCCTTGCACTCGCTCTGTCAAAATCAGAATTGTACCGTCTGTCGCCGCTCGCCTTAGCAAGCTCTGCCAAGCCGACGCATTTTCTCTTTTCATCTTTGACAGAACGCTCAAAAGCTCTCTGCTTCTGTATCGCCTTATATACAGGCACTTGCTTGCCGTCAACCTCAACAGCTGCGTCCCTCATCTTTTTAAGCTCTTCATCTGTATAATTCCGTTTTGAGCCCTCAAAATACATATAAAAGCCGTGATTGCAGTTTACTCCGCAAAGTCCTTCTATCGTTCCGTAGCCCGTCACCTCAAAGCTGTCATAATCAGGGTGCTTGCCCGAACGTGAATAGACTCCGCCCTGCCATTCGGCGTGCGAGGGTCTTGCTCCGAAGTGTGCCGTTACCTCAACCAAATCGTGACCCGTTTCATCAAGACGCATTTCCTGCAGTCTTGCTCCTGTCTGATTTGTACCTGTCATAACGGCACGTCTGACAGCCGTTTCAACCGTTGTTCTTGCTCCCGAAGGGTATTGAACATATCCGCTCTTTGGAGCAGCCTGTTTCACAGCGTTTGCAATAGCTTGTGTGTACGAAAATGCACCCGATACAATCTGCTGATGAGCAAGCTCACAGGCAGAAATAAATGTATTCTGACCGATTGAAGCCGTCGTTCCGACAAGGTTTTTTACCTCGCCGAAGGTTTTGGTAGCAGCTGCCTGCAATACATTTCTCATTGCAGCCGATAATTTTCTGAACTCCTCGGGAACATAACCTGCATTCTCAAGAACGCTGTCCGAATAATTAAATACCTCAGCACCTGCATCTTCAAAAGCCTTTTGTATTTCCTTTTCCATTTCGGGAAATGCTGCCTTGACATCTCTTACTATATCCTCATAGCATTTTCCTGCAGCGTTAAGCTTTTCAATCTGCCACTTAGCACTTTCCGTAATTGTAAAATCCGTCTTTGCAATCCGTCTTACAATATCCTTCAGAATACTGTCCTGAAGCTGTTTATGTACCTCTAAATTTTCGGTTAGCTTGTCAAGCCATTCAGGAGTAATCATTCTGTATCAAGCTCCGCATCAGCCGCAACCATACGCTTTGCGGTTTCTTTATCTTCGCCGAAATACCACGCACGAAACTCCCACGGCTGCATAATACCGTCCCTTACAAGCTGTGTTTTTTCGGTAAACTCCTGTGCACGGTCTGATACAATACTGTCGTCCCACTCGAAGCTCATTTCGATATTGCCTGTACCTTCACACATTCCGTATATTCCGCCCCACACGCCGATTATGTATGCAAGCTCTCGCAAAGAGTGTTCAAGTGAATTTTGTATATCTCGGACGGCGGCGTAGCTCCGTTGCTTGGAATTGCGTATTTCCTCTGCTGTTTTCTCTGTATCCGACACCTCGGAAAGCGTACCGTATGCAAGCGAACAGGAAAATTCTATACGTCTTAAAATTGTATTCAGTCCGTTCTTCAGGCTCTCGTCACGAAGCGTCGGAGAATATTCGTGATAGAAATCAGTATCGCCGCTCGTATTAAGACCGAAAGTAAGCTTTTTGAATATTCTTTTATGATGAGCAGGCATTGAGTTATTTTTCAGCATTGTCTGGTCTGCAAATACCGCAAGCTCACCGCCCTCGAACTCCCACAGGAATCTTGTGTACTGTTCATCTGCGTCCCTCAAAAGCTCAACCGCTCTTGAATATACCGAAACACCCAAGGGCGACAGTCTGTCTACCTCGTTTGAAAAGGGCATCTTAAAATAGCAAAACAGCGGCTCTGCTATATCCTTTATAACAAACTGC
>JAFULX010000218.1 GCA_017483065.1 Clostridia bacterium
CCGACAAAGGAGAACAACGCAAGTGCCGTCTTGAAAATTCTGTGAGCACCACGGTTATCGCCGAGTGCAATTCTTTCAGCGGTCATTTTTGAAATAGCATTGGGAATACCAACCGATGAAAGTGCAAGGAGCAGAGTATATACATTATAACCTGCGGTGTAATAGCCGTTACCAAGGTCCTGAAAGCCGTCTATATTTGTAATAACCATTCTGTAAACAAGTCCGAGAACCTTAACGGCGAGTTGTGCAAACAGAATTATTGCAACATTATTCATAAAGGATTGTTTATTTTCTTTGTTCAAACTTAACGCCTCCAAACATACTTATTATATATCTATATCATTTTCTAATCAAGCAAATGGGAAATATTTAACATAAATTTAATAAAAGAGGAATAATTACCTAAAGTTAACATAGGTTTTACATTAAACACTTGAAATAAAGTTAACAAACAAGGTATAATATATATGAAAAAGTTTGGGAGGATAGGGTATGAATATTTTTTCTTTAATTTCACTGTTCGGAGGTCTTGCATTTTTCCTGTACGGAATGGATATGATGGGAAAAGGTCTTGAAAAGATGGCGGGAGGAAAGCTCGAGAGAATTTTGGAAGGCTTAACAGCGAACAAGTTTATAGGTGTACTGCTTGGTGCAGGTGTAACTGCAATCATTCAGTCATCGTCGGCTACAACCGTTATGGTAGTCGGCTTTGTTAACTCGGGTATTATGCGTCTTTCGCAGGCAATTGGCGTAATTATGGGTGCTAATATCGGTACTACAATTACTGCCTGGATTTTGAGCCTGACAGGTCTTAGCGGTGACGGTCTGCTTGTACAGCTTTTGAAACCGAGTAATTTCTCGCCGATTTTTGCTGTTGTGGGTATTATTCTTATTATGTTTACAAAAAAGAAGAAAAACCACGATATCGGCACTATAATGATTGGTTTTGCAATCCTTATGACAGGTATGGATACAATGAGTGCGGCTGTAAAACCGCTTGCAGAAATGCCTGAGTTTACAAACATTCTGCTGCTGTTTTCCAATCCTGTATTTGGTGTACTTGCAGGAGCTGTGCTTACTGCAGTTATCCAGTCATCATCAGCGTCTGTAGGTATTCTTCAGGCACTTTCTGCAACAGGCAGTATAACCTTTGGTGCAGCAGTACCTATTATTCTCGGTCAGAATATCGGAACCTGTATAACGGCACTTATTTCCTGTGTAGGAACAAAAACAAATGCCAAGCGTGCTGCGGTTGTACATCTGTATTTCAATATTATAGGAACTGTTTTATTCCTGACACTGTTCTATGTGCTTAATGCTATAATAAAGTTTGAATTTATGAATGATTCGGTAAACGCTGTTAACATCGCAGTTATTCATACTCTTTTCAACCTTATAACAACGTCAGTGCTTCTGCCGTTTACAAAGCAGCTCGAAAAGCTTGCACATCTTACTGTTAAAGATACAACGGAAGGCGGTAATGAATTTGCGTTGCTTGACGAGAGATTTTTGCAGAGTCCTGCATTTGCGGTTGAAAGATGTCAGGTACTTGTTGAAAAAATGGCAGAGCTTTCAAAGAACGCCATTTTGAAGGCGTTATCTCTTATTAACGACTATAACCAAAATACGATTGAGGAAATTGGCGAGCTTGAGGACAGAGTGGACAAGTATGAGGACAGAATAGGCGATTATCTTGTTAAGGTTGCAAGCCGTGATTTGAGTGCAGAGGACTCGGAAACAGTTACCTTGCTTTTGCAGTCAATCGGAGATTTTGAGAGAATTTCTGACCATGCAGTAAATGTCAGCGAATCTGCACTCGAGCTTAATGAGAAGAATATTTCTTTTTCGGAAGATGCACTTTCAGAAATCAAGGTTCTTGCCAATGCGGTTGAAGATATTGTAAATATGGCAGTTAAAGCGTTTGTAAAGCGTGATGTCGAGCTTGCAAAGCACGTAGAACCTCTCGAGGAGGTTGTTGATGGTCTTTGCCGTGAGATGAGAAACAGACACATTATCAGACTTCAGCAAGGCGACTGTACCATCGAAACAGGCTTTGTATATAACGACCTGTTGACAGGAATTGAAAGAGTTTCTGACCACTGCTCAAATCTTGCAATCAGCGTAATTCAATATGACGATGATGCAGTTTCACACGAATTTGCACACGAGATTAAGTTAAGAGGTAAGCTTTACAAGAATATGTATTCTGAGTATAGCGACAAATATATATTACCCAAAAATGTATAAGTAATATATCAGGCAGCTGAAATCATTTCGGCTGCCTGTATTCATTATATCTTATTTGATTTTACATATTCACTCGGAGTAATTCCCATCTTTTGTTTAAATACTTTTGAAAAATACTGTGGGTCGGAATATCCGCAATATGTTCCAATGTCACATACACTTGTAAAGCCCTGCTTAATAAGAGTGCAGGCGTGTTGAATTCGTATAGTATTTAAATATTCAACTATTCCAATACCAAAATTCTTTTTGAATACAGAAGAAATGTATTTTGTGTTGTACGAAAGCTCATTGCTTATACGGTTAAGCGAGAAACTAATATCGGAAAAATTATCATCTACATATTTTTTTATTATCAAAGCTGTATTATTATCTGCTTTTTTTCCTTTCTCATTTGGCAGAACTTTTTCACCGAGAAAATAAAAAGTATATAATAAAATACTTTCACTTATCAAATCTGTCAGTTCCGAATTAGCCGAGAACCCGTTTTTCCAGAAATCATAAATTTGCGAACAATCGCTGAAAAGGAAATTATTATTTGAAATTTTAAGGTTTTCCATTCTCATATTTGCTCGTGAGCCGAGAAAGCTTATATACATAAAAGAAAAATCCTCCGCCGACAAGTATGATTAACTATTGCAAGCGTGCCGATAATGCTGAGGTCGTTGCAATATGCGACATATCTACCAAGGCTTTGGACGCACAGCGTCAAAATGCTGATGGACTTAATATTACGTTTTATGACAACTTTGAGGATTTCATCAAGCACGATATGGATGCAGTTGTCCTTGCGAATTATGCAAATGAGCA
>JAFULX010000219.1 GCA_017483065.1 Clostridia bacterium
AGTTGCAACCTCTACGCATTCCATACACCTCTATACTCTGAGCATCATCTGTTTCTACAAACTTTATACTGAAATATCCCGTGCTTCCAGCACCCGAATATTCTGTATCAAATTCAATGTCTTTTCTCAATTCCCAAAGCGGCTTTACTCCTGTCAAGTCCTGTCCTGTCGGTGTTGATTTAAATAGTACATTAGTATATGACTCCCACTCAAGCCGAGGGACGCTTATAATTTTTTGGTACACCGTTGTATAGCTAAATTTTTCGCTGAATTCATACTCCATTTGTGTATTCCCTGCATTTAGCGACATTTTCGCCTGTGCAATTGCCCTGTCATCTTTTAAAGTACCGTCGGCATTTACGCTGCACAGCTTCACGATATCGCCCTCTGTCGGATATTCCTCTGCAACCTCAATTGTACACGTGCCTGCGGTCTGATTGTTGAGTGCGTAGATTACCGTGCTGTTATCGGCATCAATCGTTAAAGGCGACCCTATCACCTTTTTTGCACCATTATTGAAAACAATAACTCCGTCCTGAAGGATAATGCTGTTATCCTCTGTTGACCTTATCACTCTGCACTTATTCCCCGTAAGCAGCACACCTGCCGAAACAAGGTCTTTTGTGATATCATTCAATGCGTCTGCACCGAATTTTTCTGTACCAAATCCGTTAAAGGACGTATTCCCTAAATCGTGTGCTATTCCGTTCAGCATTTCTGCTGTCACCTCCTGATTATAATAAATTCCATCTGGCATTTACTCCGTCACCTCCGTAAAATCGGTCAAAATCGGTTTTTCTCCGTACCCCTTTTCCTGCCATCTGCTCACTCCCGACACAAGCTGCCGTTGCGTAATGCCGTCTGTCTGAACACGAACAATATCGCCGATTGCATAATCCGCACCGTACTCGATATTGCGAACATTGGCTATTACCTCATATTCTTCCTTACAAGCCTTCAGCTCGTTCAGTGCCTCGGCATTCGTCCCTGCACTAAGTACAGTATCAACATTGTGTATGCCTGTCCTTGTTGTATCCTTTGATACATACAACCACGCATCATCTTTTTTATACCAACCGCCGTGAGCTATTGCCTTGCCGTTATAGGTAACTTCAACACCATACGCATTAAGATTGCTCACCGAAAGCATCAACGGATTTGTCCTTGTATTGATAATATCAAGTACATACTTCTTTTCAAGCAAATTAGCAGTTACACAGTATCCGCAATCACCTGCCTTAAAAAGCTCCTGTATGAATGTATCTGCTGTTTTAGGCTTATCAGTACTGTATGTCACCTCTTTTGTATCCCCTGCCATTTCGCCGAGTGTCAGCCAATCTATATTTTCAAATACCGCTCTTGCAATATTTTCTGCTGTATCGGTGGTTTCCGAGGTAATTCCTATAACAATACGGTGCAGTAACCCATTTAAGTGCATACCGAATAATCTACACTCAGAATCAGTCCACTTATATGAAGTTAAAAATCCTTGAAAACCATTCCACGTTACAAGGATATTATCTCTGTACTGTTCTGCTATCCCTTTTAGTTCTTCATCTCGGAAAACAATCTCAACCGAGCCGTTATCATTAAAATCCTGCTGTGTATTTATTGACTGATAGCCAAAGTCCTCTGCATATTGCGGAAGTATATACAGAAGATTAAAGTCCAAATCATAAAAACGTATATCTGCCATATCATACCACCACCGAAACATATTGATTTGAATAGTATGCCATAGCGAATATGTCATCTGCGGTATTTAGGCTCTCAATCGAAAGTATATTTTCACCTACAGCAAGGTAAAAATCCTCAAGAACCGTATCGTCCGATATGCTTGTAATGATATTGCCGCTCAGACTGCTTATGATTTTCCTTTTCTTCAGGTCAAGAGTTACAAGCTCACCTGTGGCTATCTGATATTCGAGCTTTATCGTCTTGCCCGTAGTCGCATTGGTGAGTATAACTCCTGCCTCATCGGCAAGAGCGTCAGTTTCCTTATTGTTTGCAAGAGTGATTTTCGGATATATCTCCGTATTACCACGGTTAAAAATGGACGCTTTGCTTGAACGCAGTGTTGCTACTGCTGGGAGCTGCACAAACCACTCACCGTTTTCATTTAAATTCGGTAATTGGTCAGCATTAGCGGATATTGCTGCAGCAGTATCATAAAAATCATAAAAATACGGGTCATCGCAAACAAGCTGCAGTACAATTTTCTGCCACTTGTGATATATGATTTTTGTGATATCGGTTGCAGCTATACATCTGCCGTGTGTTTTTCTTCGACGGTTTCCGAGGTAAAAACGTATATCCATAGGCTTATATATAATACGGTAAAGCTTCTCCACCGTCCGCTCATCACCGTAAAAATCAATTGACATCGTAATAGTACGTTCCAAATCACGGCAGGCTATAATCGTCCGACCTGGCTGCCCTTCAAATACAATAGGTGTATCATCTTTTGCAGGTACTCCGATTCCCTCAATTTCCTGCAATCGTGCCGAAGTATGTCCGCCGCCTCCAATCTCAAAGCTGCCGAACTCGTTTTTCAGTACTATGTACATTTAATAACCACCTCGCATTTTATTAAGTGTTTCTGCATTGTGTATTGCGGCAAGCTCGCCGTTTACACTCGTACCGCCCTGTACCTGTACAACATAGCTTGAGGAATAAGTATTTCCCCCGCCGCCAGAGCTGCCGAACACATACGAGCCTGTGACATCTGAAATCCTTGTTTCTATGTTAGCAATAATATCAGACATATATCCTTCCAAGTCCGCCATAAAGCCTTCATAAAAGCCTTCTGCCGCATCTTCTCCAAAGCTCCAGAAATTTTCGGGCAACTCTCCGAATTTTTCGGTTAGCTCCCTGTCAAATTCTTCATATAACTGTCCCGACAGTTCCGCACCGACCTCTTCCATCTGAGAGCTGTACAATGATTTTGAAACGCTTTCATTCAGCCTGTCGCCTCTTAACTGTTCCGCAATCCAATCACTAAATACATTCTCGGGTGCGTTCACTATAGCTTTCCTGCCTTAACAAGGGGATAAACAAGTGCAATAAAGCCACTTGCGTGACAACCAGGAACGGCTATTCTTTTGCTATTTTTTATTTTGTCCTCGAAGGATTTATCAAGCTCAGGGAAGCC
>JAFULX010000220.1 GCA_017483065.1 Clostridia bacterium
AGGCGGTGTGTAAAGATTGAACATCAGATAAGCAAGTGCTGCAGCCTTGGTAATTGCCAATATGCCTGCAACCTCTGCACCTGCACCCTCCATAAGAGCAAGCTCTTCGGTATCAATAAGATTTTCAAGACCGACGAAGCAGACAGCAAGTGTACCGACTACGTTTTCCTTTGCGATGAAGCCTGTAACCGCCGCTGCCGCAAGCTGCCAGCTGAGAACACCGACAATCGGAATGAGCAGATAAGCAAACGGGCTTGCAATAGACGCAAGAATTGATGTATCGGCAGTTTCTGCAACTCCAAAGCTCCAAGTGAAGGTCTGCATAATCTGTACCGCTGTATTACAAAGAAGTATAATAGTAGCCGCCTTTACTATGTATGCCCAGCCACGGCTGCACATTGATTTGAACGCACCCAAAAGGCTCGGAAGCTTATAATCAGGCAATTCAATGATGAAGAAGGATTTTCTTGCCTTGTAGCCTGCAATCTTGTTTACAAGTAAAGCACCCACGAAAATCAATACAATACCTGTAAGATACATTACCGTACTCACCCAGCCTGCATTATCAAAGAATGCACCAGCAAAGAGTGAAATTACGGGAATTTTAGCACCGCAGGGCATAAACGGGGCAAGCATTGCAGTCGCTCTGCGTTCACGCTCATTACGAATAGTACGGCTTGCCATAATACCCGGAACGGCACAGCCGATAGTGATAACGAAAGGAATTACCGATTTACCCGAAAGACCGACCTTCTTGAAAATCGGGTCAAGAACAACCGCCACACGGGACATATATCCGCAGTCCTCCAAAAGGGCAATCAGGAAATACATTACCATTACAAGCGGCAGGAAGCCTACAACAGCAACTACACCGCCGATAACGCCGTCAACGAGCAATGCCGAAAGCAACGGATTTGCGTCTGCAAGCAGCTCACCTACCCAGCCTTGGAAGGTTTCAAGCCAACCGACAAGCAAATCGGCAATCGGAGTACCGACCCAAACCTGCGAAATCTGGAACACAAGGAACATAACAACGGCAAAGATGGGGATACCGAGCCATTTATTTGTCAAAACAGCGTCAATTTTATCTCCGAAATTCTTGTCCTTTGTGAGAACCTTACGGTTTTCAACACCTGCAACAATTTTATTTACAAATTCAAAACGCTTTCTGTCGGCAGCCTCAACAGCCTGCTTGCTTGTGAGGTCTATATCGGTCTGTGTGTATGGTGCTTTCTGCTTCTGACCGATAAGAGCTACCGCCGTCTTAACAAGCTCGTCAAGTCCCTCGTGCGAGGTCGAAACAGTTTCAACCACAGGACAGCAAAGCTTTGCCGAAAGTGCGGCAACGTCTATCTTGGTTTCCTTTTTCTCGTTAATATCGGTTTTATTCAGGGCAACTACAACAGGAATACCAAGCTCAAGAAGCTGTGTTGTAAAGAACAGGCTTCGGCTTAAGTTTGTACCGTCAACAATATTGATGATTACATCGGGATTTTCATTCTTTACATATGCACTTGTAATACTCTCCTCCGACGTAAACGGCGACATTGAATATGCACCTGGGAGGTCTACTGCCACAAGCTCGTCTGTGCCTGTACAGAAGCTCTTTTTAATCATATGTTCTTTCTTTTCAACGGTAACACCTGCCCAGTTGCCGACCTTTTCGTTACGTCCTGTCAGGGCATTGTACATTGTAGTCTTACCGCTGTTCGGATTGCCTGCCAATGCAATTCTCATTTTGGATTTCCTCCTTAAAATTTTGTGTATTTTGTTTTTACAGCTTCGGGTTAGATGCAACTAACTGCTTGTCAAAAAAGTAATCAGCAGATTACTTTTCGCATCACGCTATTGTCTTATACAATAATAGCGTCTGCCAATTGGGTATCGATGTTGTAGCGTGCGTCCTTGATTGAAACCACACAGCCGCCCTTTCGGTGCGAAACCACCGTAATCGGTTCGCCGCTGTAACAGCCAAGTGAGAACAAAAACGCATCTAATTCTTCATCGTCCGTTTCAATCCGCTGAATGATGTACTCCTTACCTTCCTGTGCAGCACTTAATTTCATAAGCATCTCCCGCTCTGATTCTGAAATTTACGAATTAGCCAAAACTAACCGAATGTCTTAAAAAAAGATTAGTCAAAACTAACTCTGTCATATTCTACCATATAAATTATAAGTTTGTCAATAGCTTTTTCAAAAAAATTTTAATATTTTTTTACTCATTGACAAAGAGCGATACGGGGAATATAATAAAAAGCATACAAAGGTGTAAATGAGGTTTTAATATGGAACAGTACAATATAACGGGTATGAGCTGTGCTGCTTGCAGTGCAAGAGTAGAAAAAGCGGTTGCCGCTGTTTCGGGGGTCAGCTCATGTTCGGTAAATCTTCTTACCAATTCGATGAATGTTTCGGGAACGGCGTCGGAGTCGGAAATCATTGCCGCTGTCGAAAAGGCAGGCTACGGTGCGTCGAAAAAGGGTGCGGAAAACACTAAAGCGGACAGCTCTTTGGAAGACAGGGAAACTCCTATACTCAAAAAACGGTTTTTGTCCTCGGTAATTTTTCTGTTGCTCCTGATGTATGTATCAATGGGACATACTATGTGGGGCTGGCGTCTGCCCGCATTTTTTGAAGGAAATCCGATTGCGGTGGGTATTGTTCAGCTCCTTTTAACTATCGTTGTAATGGTTATAAATAAGAAATTTTTCACAAGCGGCATTAAAGGACTTATAAACCGTGCACCGAATATGGACACGCTTGTTGCACTCGGGTCGGGTGCGGCATTTGTTTACAGTCTTTATGCACTCTTTGCAATGTGCGACGCACAGGTAAAGCTCGGCACAGAGGCTGCGGCACATTATCTGCACGAGTTCTATTTCGAGTCGGCGGCAATGATTTTGGCATTGATTACTGTCGGCAAGATGCTTGAGGCATATTCAAAGGGTAAAACCACCAATGCACTCAAAGGCTTAATGGACTTAGCACCGAAAACGGCAATAATCGTAACAGCGGACGGCAGCGAAAAGGAAATACCTGCCTCGCAAATCAAGGCTGGCGATATTTTTATCGTAAAATCAGGCGGTCAAATACCTGCCGACGGCATTGTAACAGACGGCTTTGCGGCAATTGATGAGTCGGCTCTTACGGGCGAGAGCATTCCCGTGGATAAAGCAGTTGGCGACAGTGTGTCAGCGGCAACGGTCAGCCGTTCGGGATATATCCGCTGTGAGGCAAAGCGTGTCGGCGAGGACACCTCCCTTTCACAGATAATCAAAATGGTATCGGACGCATCGGCAACAAAAGCACCGATTGCAAAAACCGCAGACAAGGTTTCGGGAATATTTGTGCCGTTCGTAATCGCAATCGCCGTTATCACCATAATTGTATGGCTTTTATGCGGAGCGTCGGGCGGTTATGCACTCGCACGTGGTATTTCGGTGCTTGTGATAAGCTGTCCATGTGCACTCGGACTTGCAACACCCGTTGCAATTATGGTAGGAAACGGTGTCGGTGCAAAAAATGGTATCCTGTTCAAAAATGCGGTGTCGCTCGAGGAGTCGGGCAAAACCGAAATTGTAGCACTCGACAAAACGGGTACTATCACCAAGGGCGAGCCTGCCGTTACAGATATTATACCCATTGGTATGAGTGAAACCGAGCTTTTAAAGACAGCATACGCACTCGAGAAAAAGAGCGAGCATCCCTTGGCAAGGGCAATCGTTGATTATGCCGAAAATAGCGGCACCGAGCTTGCCGAGAGCGAAAATTTCACAACACTTCCCGGAAGCGGTGTGAGTGCCGTTATAAGCGGCGGTGAAATTTTCGGCGGAAGTTTCAGCTTTATTTCCCCAAAAACCGATATTCCCGAAGATATAACCACCCTTTACGGCAAGCTCTCGGGCGAGGGCAAAACTCCGCTCTTTTTCACAAAGGACGGTGTGTTAATCGGCATAATTGCGGTTGCGGATACGGTAAGAGAGGACAGCAAAAAAGCCATTTCCGAGCTAAAAAATATGGGAATACACGTCGTAATGCTCACAGGCGACAATGAGCGTACCGCAAATGCCGTCGGAGCTGCTGTTGGTGTAGACGAGGTAATTGCAGGCGTGCTGCCCGACGGCAAGGAAAGCACGATACACACACTTTCAAAAAGAGGCAGAGTTGCAATGGTCGGCGACGGAATTAACGACGCACCTGCACTCACGGCTGCCGATATCGGAATTGCAATCGGCAGAGGCTCGGATATTGCGATTGATTCAGCGGACATCGTGCTGATGAAAAGCAGGCTTTCCGACATTGCCGCAGCAATTCGCTTAAGCCGTGCAACACTCAAAAATATCCGTGAAAATCTGTTCTGGGCATTCATATACAACGTAATCGGGATACCGCTTGCGGCAGGAGTATGGATTCCGCTGTTTGGTTTAGAGCTTAATCCGATGTTCGGAGCGGCGGCAATGAGCCTTTCAAGCTTCTGTGTAGTTACCAACGCTTTGCGATTGAATTTCAAAAATATCAGCGATGCGGCAAAGGATAAAAAAATCAAAACTAAAAAGGAGAAAAAGACAATGGAAAAGACAATGAAAATTGAGGGTATGATGTGCGGTCACTGCTCAGGCAGAGTGCAGAAGTGCCTTGAAGATCTTGACGGCGTATCTTCAGCCGTTGTAAGCCACGAAAGCGGTACGGCGGTTGTTACGCTTGAAAAGGACGTTTCCGACGACCTTCTCAAAAAGACGGTTGAAGCACAGGGCTATAAGGTAATCGGCTGACAGGAAATATTTTGACAAACCGCAGATTTTGTGTTATACTGTCATTATGTATAATTAAATGAGGTATAAAGCTATGAAAATAAAAGAATCTGCCGAAAATTATCTGGAAGCGATTTTGATGCTGAAAAATCAAAAGGGGTACGTCCGTAGTGTTGATATTGCGAACGAGCTTGGTTTTTCAAAGCCGAGCGTATCGGTTGCGATGAAGAATTTCCGTGAGGAGGGCTATATCGAAATCGGTGCTGACGGTGGTATAAGCCTTACCGAAAAGGGTATGGCTGTTGCCGAGAGCGTTTACGAACGTCACGAGATAATCGCAAAGGCATTGATTGCCATTGGCGTTGACAAGGAAACTGCATACGAGGACAGCTGTAAAATCGAACATCATATCAGCAGTCAGACCTTTGACAAACTGAAGGAATACCTTAAAAAAAAGGATTTGTAACAAAAACGCACCTGATACGGTGCGTTTTTGTCATTCTGTTTCAAATGTAATTGTAATCGTCGTACCCTCGCCCTCGGTGCTTTTGAGGTCGATTTTTGCGTTATGGTACATTGCACCGTGCTTTACGATTGAAAGTCCCAGACCTGTGCCGCCGATTGCCTTGGAATGGCTCTTATCGACACGGTAAAACCGCTCGAAAACCCTCGCCTGTGACGCCGCAGGTATGCCGATACCCGTATCGCTGACCGAAATTTTCGCAAGATTTCCGTCCCAGAACACTCTTACCTCTGCCCTGCCGCCGTCCTTGTTGTATTTAATCGCATTATCGCACAGATTATGTATCATTTCGTCCAATATTTTGTGAACGCCGACTATTACCACACGTTCTCCCGAGAGTGTTACGGTAACATTTTTCTTTTCGGCAGAAGGCGACAGCCTTTCTATAACCTCACCCGCAAGCTTGTGAAGGTCAACCTTCTCGTTCACAAAATGCACCGACCGCTCATCAAGCTCGGAAATTTTGATTATGTCATTAACCAGCGAAATGAGCCTCTGTGCCTCGTCATAAATTGAAGCCGAAAAGTCGGCGACCGTTTCGGGCGGTGTCTTTCCGTCCTTCATAATCTCGGCAAAGCCCGACACCGACGTAAGCGGTGTTTTCAGCTCGTGCGATACGTTTGAGGTAAATTCGCTTCTCAGCTTTTCCCTCTCAACGCTCTCCGTCACATCAAGTATAACTACAACCGCCCCCTTGACAAACCCCTCACGCAGTACAGGGTTTGCTATAAGGCTGTAATAATGCTCGTTTAAGGTCATTTCCTCCTCAGCACGCTTTCCCGAAAGTGCGGTTTCAAGCGCTCTTCGGAAGCCCTCCGAATGGTTCAGCTTATGTAGGCTAAGCTTTTCCGATTTTTCCAGACCCAAAAGCGACAGTGCAGACTTGTTGCAGGTGAGCAGATTCATTTTTCTGTCAACTATCAGAAAGCCCTCGCTCATATTTTCGGTTATAACCTTAAACTCACCGTTTGTCCGCTCCGCCCTTTTGAGTTGTTTTTCAAGACGTCTGTTCTGCATATCAAGCTTTTTCAGAAGCGGCATAAGCTCCTCAAAGCTTACGTTCTCAAGCGGTTTTTCAGGCTCAATTTCATTTATATGCCTGATGATGCTGTTTACTGTACGCTGTGACACCATAGCGGTAAAAATCAAGGTCAGCAGTATAACAAATATAAGAGGCTGTACAATAGCCGATAATATCTGCATAGGCGAACAATAATCAAGCATACCAATCGCTATGCAGACTACGCTCACAGCAAGCACCACCGCCGCAATCAAAAAGCCAGAGCCGAATATCTTCCTATTCATTTACGTCATCTCCGATTTTATAGCCCATATTTTTGACGGTTTTTATATGCGTTCCTGCCGAGCCGAGCTTTACACGAAGCTTTCGGATATGTACGTCAAGAGTTCTCGACTCGTCATAAAATTCGCCCCATACTTTAGTAAGAAGCTCTCCTCGTCTGACAACTCTGCCCTCCGCCTCCAAAAGTGCCTCCAGAAGCGAAAATTCCTTATAAGACAGAATGACCTCACTATCGTTCACCATAACAGTGTGCCTTTCCAAATCAACGTGAAGCTCACAGACGTCGTATATCATCTTCCTGCCCTTAGCCTTGTTATATCTACGTAGCACCGCTCTGACTCTTGAAACAAGCTCGGTCATTCCGAACGGCTTTGCAATATAATCGTCAGCACCCGAGTCAAGTCCCGTTACCTTGTCATACTCGCTGCTTTTTGCGGTCAGCATTATAACAGGAATATCCTCGGTTTCGGGTGCAGCCTTCAGCTTGGCAAGAATTGAAAGTCCGTCCTCGCCGGGGAGCATTATATCAAGCAATATCAGCTCAGGCTTTGCCTTGCCTATCGCTTTCCAGAACTCAAGCGGTACCGAAAAGCCTTCGGTTTCCAAGCCTTCTTTTCCCAAAGCATAGCAGACGAGCTTTCTGATATTATCATCATCTTCCACTAAATAAATCATTCCCGTCACCCCTCTTTATGGTTTGATTATAGCATAAATTTATATCCATTACAACTGTTTTTTAACCGAAGCTGCCTGTAATATAATCGTTTGTACGCTTATCGCAGGGTGCGGAAAAAATCTTTTCCGTTTCATCAAACTCAACAGCCTCACCGAGCAGGAAAAATGCAGTTTTGTCCGCAATTCTCTGTGCCTGCTGCATATTATGTGTTACTATAACAATCGTGTATTTCTCTTTCAGCTCAAGTGCAAGCTGCTCAATCTTCGAGGTGGAAATCGGGTCAAGTGCGGAGGTCGGCTCGTCCATTAGGAGTATTTCAGGCTCAACAGCAAGTGCTCTTGCAATACAAAGTCTTTGCTGCTGACCGCCGCTCATTGACAACGCACTCTTTTTAAGTCTGTCCTTACTCTCCTCCCATATTGCCGCCTGCCTCAACGACCTTTCGACTATCTCATCAAGCTGTGATTTCGACTTTATACCGTGAATACGGGGACCATATGCAATATTATCATAAATGCTCATCGGGAACGGATTGGCTTTCTGAAAAACCATACCGATACGCTTTCTCAAATCGTTTACGTCAATATCCCTGTAAATATCAATACCGTCAAAGGTAATTTCACCTTCAATACGACATTCCTCGACCAGCTCGGTCATACGGTTGAGCGTTTTTAAAAAGGTCGATTTTCCGCAGCCCGAAGGTCCTATAAGAGCTGTGATTTTCCGTTCGGGAATTTCGATATTTATATTTTTGAGAGCGTGATTCTGCCCGTACCATAAATTCAAATTTTTTGTTTCGATAATACTCATATTTTAACCTCTTTTCCGTTTCAGCTTTTTCGCCGCAAGCTTTGCCGCAAGGTTTATTGCAAAGGTAAGAAACAGTAAAATCACCGCTATTGCAAAGGCAACATCAAATTCGCCCCGCTCCTTTGCGTACATATACAGTGCAACTGTAAGCGACGAGCCTGCATTCCCTGCTTTTACTGCCTGTGTAATACCTAATATTTCATTCGCCATACCTGCGGTAAACAGAAGTGCGGCACTTTCACCGACAATTCTGCCGACAGACAGTATGCAGCCGCACACTACACCGTCAAGTGCCGAAGGCAAAACGACAGTGCGTATCATATACCATTTTCCGCTCCCAAGTGCCAAAGAGCCTTCACGATAACCGTCGGGTACGGTTTTAAGGCTTTCCTGTGTTGTGCGGATAACGGTCGGCAACGTCATCACGGCAAGGGTCAGCGAGCCTGCAATAAGGCTTGTGCCGAGAGAGAAAAACTGTACAAACACAAGCATTCCTACAAGTCCGTATATAATGGACGGTATTCCCGAAAGTGTTTCTGTCGCAAGCTCTATAATTCTGACAAGCTTTTTGTTTGTTGCATATTCATTAAGATATATCGCACTGCCAACACCCAGCGGCAGCACGACAATAAGTGTCATCAGTATTATGTAGACGGTGTTGAGTATATTCGGGAGTATGCCGACAGTATTACGGATAAGGCTCGGCTTTTCCGACAGAAATTCCCACGAAATATGTCCTATACCCCGATAAAGAATATAGCCGATTATTCCGATAAGAAGTGCCGATATAATACCTGCCGACAGGTACATTAAAATATTCAGAATAAGGTCATTTATTTTTCTGCGGTCTGTCATTGTTTTCCTCCCTTAATTGAATTCAGGACCATATTGATTATCAGGATAAATATGAACAATACGAGTGCGATTGAGAAAAGTGCTTCACGCTGAAGCCCCGACGAATAGGACATTTCGCTTGCAACCGCTGTTGTAAGAAACCGTACGCTGCCGAAAAGTTTCGGCATATTTGCGACGTTACCAGCCACCATCATAACCGCCATAGCCTCGCCGATTGCTCTGCCGACGCCGAGTACAACAGAGGTGAAAATTCCGCTCTTTGCCGCAGGTACTACCACCCTGAAAACCGTCTCCGTTTTGGTTGCACCGAGAGCAAGCGATGCCTCCTCATATTCCTTGGGTACGGCTCTTAGTGCCGTTTCCGATACACTGATAACCGACGGCAGTATCATAACACTAAGCACTATTATTGCGGAAAACAGATTTGCACCGTCGGGAAGGTTGAATACTTCTCTGACAAAGGGTACTACAATTATCATACCGACAAGTCCGTAAACCACCGACGGAATACCCGAAAGCAGTTCAACGCTTGCCCTGACGGCATTAGCTATCCTTGGAGGTGCCATCTTGCCGATAAATATTGCACACATAATGCCTATCGGAACGCCTATTATAATTGCTCCGAGCGTACCGTAAACCGAGGTCAGTATAAAGGGCAGTATTCCGTATGACGGATTATCCGAGGTTGATGCCCATACTCTGCCGAAAAGAAATTCGGCAAGACCGATTTCTTTTACCGCAGGTGTTCCCTTTGCCGCCAGAAATACGGTTATTACCAGAACTCCCAGAACAGCCGCTATTCCGCACAGTGAGAATATGATATTCATTGTCTTTTCGATTGCGTTTGATATTTTTTTACGGTTCATAGCCTATTCTCCATTTCACATTAACACACAAAAAAACGAGCTGCCACGCTTCTTTTGTGTGTTATCTCTTTACGGGTACTGCTCCTGCACCAACAATCAGCTCATCTGCCGCTTCGCTTGTGGCAAAGTCGAAAAAGTCCTGTGCCGCTTTTGAAAACTCTGTGTTCTTTTTGGTTACGAGTACAAAATTTCTTTGTACGGGATAGTCGCCCGACTGAATTTTGTCTGTTTCGGGAGCAACACCCTCAATCGTGAGTGCCTTGACCGTGTCCTTAACCGACGCTGCGGAAGCATATCCGATTGCATTGGGATTTGACGCTACCGTCTGAACAACGTCGCCCGTTGAGGTAAGCTCCTGTGAATACACACATTTATCCTCCGTATCTGTTACCGCCTCGAAGCCGTCCCTTGTACCCGACGCAGCCTCTCTGCCGATACATACGACAGTAGCATCAGCTCCGCCAAGCTCGCTCCAGTTTGTAATCTCGCCCGTGTAAAGCTTTGCAAGCTGTTCAAGGCTTAGGTCGGAAACTGTATTTTCGGGGTTGACAATAACCGCAATTCCGTCAATCGCAACAACCGTTCCGATTAAGTCTTTCTCTTCCTCCGTCTTTAAGTCACGGCTTGAAAGCCCGATATCGCATCTGCCCTCCGACACCGCCTGAATACCTGCACCTGAGCCTGTGGGGTTGTATGTAACCTTTACATTCGGATTTTCCTCCATATAACTCTCCGAAAGGTAACCGATTACCTTCTCCATTGATGTTGAGCCGTCCGTTGAAACGGTCGCACCTTCTTCACCTCCGCAGCCTGCCGATAACATTAACGCAAGCACTGCCGCTACACCGATAATTCCTCTTTTTTTCATTTTAACCATTCCTTTCGTTGCATAAAGGCACAAAATATAAGGCTGAAAGAAAATTGTTCTGTGAGCAATTTTATTCAGACTTTCTCCTTTATTTTTGATTACATTCATAGTATAATCCTGTATATGTTAATTCTAAAAGTCACTTTCGGTTAATTGTATGTAAAAAAAATAACACAACATATTAAGAATAATGCTGTGTTATTTCAATATTTATAACTTAAGTGCAGAATTATGCGGTATCAGTCGTTCTCCAATATCTGCTTATAAAAATCAGAATAATCCTTGCGGTTCTCAGAGGTAAATTCTATGGCTGAACGGGGATGTCTGTTAAAGAGTCCTGTCAGCATATAAGGAACATCGTATCCCCATTTAACGCCCTGCTCCTTTAACGGAAGCATATGTTTTTCAATAAACTCAAGCAAGTTATATACATTGTACTTGGGGTTTTTCAAAAATCCGAGCAGAAGCTCCATTGCACAGTTACCTGCTCCCCTGCCCATACCCTGAATTGAAGCGTCAAGGTAGGAAACTCCGTATGACATTGTTTCAATTGTGTTGGCAAATGCAAGATTCTGGTTATTGTGTGCGTGGAAGCCTGCGATTTTTCCGTTTTGAGCCGCAACTTCAACATATTTCTGAGCTAGTTCGCACGCATTCTCGGGATATAGAGAGCCAAAGCTGTCAACCAGATAGATGACATCGACGCTGCTTTTTGAAAGCATTTCAAGTGCCTGCAATATCTGCTCGGACGAAACCTGTGATACTGCCATAATATTACAGGTTGTTTCATAACCCAAGGAATTGAAATGCTCAATCATTTCAACAGCAGCCGACATCTGATGAACATAACACGCAACACGCACCATATCAATTACGCTTTCGCTTTTGGGCAGGAAGTCCGTTTTATAATCGCATCTGCCCACATCCGCCATTACGGCTATTTTCATAGATGTGTCATTATCGCCCACAATCGCACGAAGGTCGTCCTCATTGCAGAATTTCCATTTTCCGTAGTCCTTTTCGTTGAACATATTTTTGCTCGCCTTGTAGCCGAACTCCATATAATCAACGCCGCTTTTTACATTTGTTTTGTATAACTCCGAAACAAATTCATCGGTAAATCCGAAATTGTTACAAAGTCCTCCGTCACGGATTGTAACGTCCATAACCCTGATGTCATCACGGACACCTAATAACGTACCCTTTCTTATACTCACTTGTTATCATCTCCCAAAAATTTAAATCAATACGATACTAATTCATTATATTATAGCATAACAAAACAGAAATGGCAACCTTCATTTTTCAAAAGTTGCCATTTTTTCTCATTATAATATAATATCAAGCATTTCCATCAGGTTGTTGATTCTGTAATCACACATATCACCCAAGCCTGCCTGATCGATATTGCCGCCAGCGATACCGACACAGCTGAAGCCTGCAAGCTTGATTGATACAACGCCTGCGGAGCTGTCCTCAAGACCGATTACCTTGTGTCTGTTCTCAAACGGTATTCCAAGTCCTACTCTTGCAGTTTCCGCATAAAGCCACGGGTGCGGCTTGGGTGCAAGCTCTCCGAGTGTTCCCGTTTGTCCCTGTCTTAAAGCCTGTCCCGCTGTGATTATTGCGTCATAAAAGTCCACAGGGTCGCCCATATCGAGCTGCTTGAATGCAGAGATAATCTCGGGCATTGCCTTTTCGTAAAGTCCGCTTGTGACAAGTCCGATTTTGATGCCCTCTTTTTTAACAGCCAGCAAAAATTCCTTCAAATTCGGTGCGGGAGTAAATGCGTCCTGCTTACCTCTGCCCTTTAATATCTCGTCCATTTCGTGGTTTACGATTTCAAAGTAATACTGTCTTGCAAGCTCCAAGCTGCCGCCCTTTGCATACTTATCTATCATATACTGCAAATGCTCGGATACGCTGTGACCCGAAATAAACGGCTCGTCCTCTGCTTCCTTTTTGAAATCTGATTTACCCAAAAGTCTTGCGGTAGTCTGCTCGATCACCCACATCCAGAAGGCTTCACTATGTACACTTGTTCCGTCCAAGTCCATCAGAATTGCTTCCGCTTTCGGCTCAAAGTGTGTTTCGTGCATCGGGTAAATTGCGGGATAACCCATACCGCTCTTTACATAGCAGAGAGTTTTATCGTCAAATTCTACTATGTCAATCTTTTTATCGTCGGGAGTAAAAATCTTCTTAACTCCGTCCTTGCCGACCTCAAAAAAGTCGCTCTTTATAATTTCATTCATCATTATTTTTCTACCTCAATAAAATAATGTAAAATGTACTCAACACAAAATCATCTGATTGTATTATAGTGCCGAGAATACTGTATAAACAGTCCTGAATTATATTCAAGCTTTAGTGCTTTCATTGCCTTTTCTGCAATATTTTCGGGTATAATACTAATCTATAAACGCACAATATGTACTGTACATTATATTTGCAATCTCCTCATAGCCTTCTGCCATTGGATGTATAGAATCCGTCTCACTGTAATTATTATCACTGTTATGCACAAAGGCAACGGGTATCATATGCACGTTTTCATCGTCCTTTAAAAGCTCGGTAAGATGCTCGGTAAGATTGAAAATCTGCAAATGCTGACTTTCAACCGCAGATGTATTCAGCGTACCGTCATCATTATATACAGGTCCTCTGTACATTGTATTAACGATAAATACAGGCATATTCGGGTCAACACTGTGTATATCCCTGACCATATGAACAATATTCTGTGCATTTTGTCTTGGATTTATCGTAAGCTGATTTGTGCCGAGAAAAATCTGCACTGCATCAGGCACAATACCGGTCTGTTCCTTATAATGCTGCCAACTAAAGCCATTGCCGTCCCAGAACGGGTGAACGCCTTCCTGTTGGAAGGTATAAGCCTGCTCTATCATATAACTGGTGGAGCTAAAACCGCTTCTTCCCTCGTGATTGAGATTTTTAATTCCTCTTGTTCCTACAAAGGTTATCTTATTATCAGACATCTTCCTTACATCCGAAAGCCACTGTTTATTATTTGTCAGACTGTCGCCTATTGGAAGTATCGCCGTTTCAGCAATGGTGTTTTCAACTACATTTATCTTAATATCTTTCTCAAAAACATTTATTCCGTTGCTGTCCTTAACCGTCAAATTAAGAATGTGCGTACCTTTTTTCGCAGCGTCGGCTATAATGGTATATTTGTCTTTTTCCTGCGTACCGATACTGCCGCTCCAAACAAATTCATATTCATCATAATTCTTTGAAATAATTGATTTGTTATAAATTGAGATATTTTTTCCTACCGCAACACAAATTTCTTCAGGCACATAAAAATCTGGAGTATTATCAAACGAAATAACCAAACCCTCTTTTTGCCTTACAGATGCCGTCACTATTATATAACGCATTCCCTCCTGCGTGATTTCGGATACATTCTGATAATCCAAAGTATCAATTATCTTTTTATCTTTATCAAACACAGCTACAAATCTTACCTTGTACGGCAGTCTGTTATCAGTAAAATATACAGTTGCATTTTCAGGTACTTCTATCATAGATGTATAAAAATAAGCTTCATTATTTGCAGTTTTACCTGATGGTGCCATATATTTTCCGTATGTATTGCCTGCCGGATTATAGACATTACCCTCAACATAAAAATCGTTTTTCAAATCTGTAATCGTTACGGTATAAGTGTTCGGTTCCCAGAAAACATTACAGTCAAGGCTTTCCGCAATAAAGCGTACAGGAACTAAAGTTCTCTCATTTACAATCTGCGGCGGAACGTCTAATGTCGTCGTATTGCCGTCTATTACCGCCTCAGAGCTGCCTATCGTCAAAAGGATAGTTTTACCCTCCTTCGTCGCTGTTATGCGGTTATTAGGCGACCCCCCCCCATTTTACATCGCACTTCATCGCTTCAAATATCGCACGCATCGGTACCAATGTACGTCCGTCCTGTATAATGGGTTTTTGGTCAAATTCCAGTACACTTCCATTCAGCAATACCGTAATTTCAGAATTTTCATTCTCCGCAAACACCGTCAAAAATGATAATTGTGCAACAATTGCCAAAAGAATACATATAATTTTTTTCATAATACTCCTCCTCGTAAATTTATAGGGAATGTACACACATTCCCCATAATATGCCTACTTTAAATTTATAGCTTCCTTTGCCTTTTCGGCAATATTTTCGGGAGTAAGACCGTAATCCTTGAAAAGCTCGGCAGGCTTACCCGATTTACCGAATCTGTCAGTACCGACAATCTTAACGGGGCAGGGTGCATTTGCACACACAACCTCAGCAACCGCACTTCCGAGACCGCCCATAATATAATGCTCCTCGGCTGTTACGATTGCACCCGTTTCCTTTGCCGCCTTGGTAATAATTTCAGCGTCAATCGGCTTGATTGTGTGGATATTTACCACTCTTGCCGAAATGCCGTCCTTTGCCAGAATTTCACGTGCGGCAAGTGCCATTTCAACCATCAGACCCGTTGCAATGATAGTAACGTCCGAGCCGTCTGCGAGCTGTACGCCCTTACCAAGCTCAAATTTATAATCCTCGCCGTTGACGTCCTCAACAGCAAGTCTGCCAAATCTCATATAAACAGGTCCCTCGTGGTCAATTGCAGCCTTAACTGCAAGGCGTGCCTCGATATCGTCCGCAGGGTTGATTACAACCATATTCGGGATAGAACGCATAAGTGCGATATCCTCTAAGCATTGATGTGAAGCACCGTCCTCACCGACAGAAATACCTGCGTGAGTTGCACCGATTTTTACATTCAGATTTGTGTAGCCGATTGAGTTTCTTACCTGCTCAAACGCTCTGCCAGCCGCAAACATAGCGAAGCTCGACGCAAAAACCGTCTTACCTGCTGCCGCCAAGCCTGCCGCAACGCTCATCATATTGCCCTCGGCGATACCCATATTGATAAAACGCTCGGGGTATTTCTTCAAAAATACCTCTGTTTTGGTGGATTTTGAAAGGTCCGCGTCCAAAACCACAATATTTTCATCAGCACCGAACTCTGCCAGAGCCGCACCGTAGGATTCTCTTGTTGCCTTCTTTGCCATTATAAGCTCGCCTCCAAATCTGCAATAATTTTATCAAGCTCCGCAGTTGCCTGATTGTACTGCTCCTCATTCGGAGCCGAACCGTGCCAAGCGGCATTATTTTCCATAAAGGAAACATTTTTACCCTTGACAGATTTCATAATGATTGCTGTCGGCTTGCCCTTTGTAGCCTTTGCCTCTGCAATCGCACCTTCAAGTGCGTCTAAATCGTGTGCATCTGTAACAATAACGTGCCAGCCGAACGCCTCAAATTTCTTGTCAATCGGAGTCGGATTCATAACCTTGGTTATATCTCCGTCAATCTGCAAGCCGTTGAAATCTATGAACGCAGTAAGATTATCGAGCTTATAGTGAGCCGCAAACATAGCCTGCTCCCATACCTGTCCTTCTTCAAGCTCACCGTCGCCGAGGATTGTATAAACTCTGTAAGACTTATTATCAAGCTTTGCGGCGAGTGCCATACCGCCTGCGGCAGAAACGCCCTGACCGAGCGAGCCTGTCGACATATCAACACCGGGAACCTTGTTCATATCGGGGTGTCCCTGCAGGTAGCTGTCAGCCTTTCTGAAGGTTTTCAAATCCTCTGTCGGGAAAAATCCACGTTCTGCAAGCACCGAATAGAGTGCAGGTGCGGTATGACCCTTGGACAGAACAAATCTGTCACGGTCGGGATTTTTCGGATTTTTGGGGTCAATGTTCATAACCTCAAAATACAAAAGTGTGAGTACGTCGGCAATTGAAAGTGAGCCGCCTGGGTGACCCGATGCTGCACTATAAACTGCTGTGAGTGCATTTTTTCTGACCTTGTTTGCAATTATTGCAAGCTCAAGTCTTCTTTTTGTGTCCATAGTTAAATTTCCTTTCCTCTGTTATAATTTATCTGCATTATCAAACGCCGCCGCCATTATTTCGGCAAGACGTCCGTTATTTTCCGAAAGGCTCAAATAGCCTAAAAGTGCCTCAAAGCCCGTAGCTCTGCGGTAATCCCCGATTGACGCATTCTTTGACGCTGTCGGAGATTTCGCATTTCTGCCTCTTTTGTAAACCGAAAGCTCAGCTTCGGTAAGCATCTCTTCAATTTCACCTATGCTCCTGCTCTGTGCCTCGGCACTCACATAGCGGATTGCACTCCTGTGCAGCTTATGTGCGGGCAGGTCGGGATTTTCCGCAATAATGCGGTTTCTGACATACTGCTCATACACGCTGTCACCAAGATACGCAAGCACCAGCGGCGAGTAGTCGCACGCTCTTTTATCACTCATTTTATATACGACCATTTTACACCCGCAGGTGTATCCTTCAGCTCAATATTCATAGCTTTCAGCTTATCACGGATTGCGTCCGCCTCTGCCCAGTTTTTCTCTTTTCGTGCTTTTTGACGTGCCTCAATCAGTGCTTCAATTTCCTCGGAGGCAGTGCTATCCGTTCTCTTTTTGAAAAGTCCGAGAACGTCGCCAAGCTCGTCAATCAGTGCAAGCGTTTTGTCTATAACAGCCGCCGCATTTGCTCCGTCCTTTGAAAGCTTGGTGTTCGCCGCATATACTATTTCGAAAATCGCTGCCTGTGCGTCCGCCGTATTCAAATCATCGTCCATTGAGTCGATAAACTTCTGCTTAAAGCCGTCAAGCTCGGCACTGTATGCTTCTTCCGCTTCATTAAGCGGTCTGCTCTCGGCACTCTTTTTAAGAAATTCGAGGTTTTCGATACAGGTGTAAACCCTCTCAACCGCAGATTTTGCCTGCTCCATCAGCTCATCGGAGAAATTCACGGGGTTACGGTAATGTGCCGACAGCATAAAGAAGCGGATAATCTCGTGGTCATATTTCTTTGAAATATCCCTTACGGTAAAGAAATTGCCGAGTGATTTACTCATTTTCTGATTGTTTATGTTGATATAGCCGTTGTGCATCCAATAACGTGCAAAGGGCTTGCAGTTGGCACACTCCGACTGTGCAATTTCATTCTCGTGATGAGGGAAAATCAAGTCCTGACCGCCCGAATGAAGGTCAATCGTTTCGCCGAGGTATCTGTTCGCCATAGCGGAGCATTCGATATGCCAGCCGGGTCTGCCCATTCCCCACGGACTTTCCCATGCAGGCTCACCCTCCTTCTGAGCCTTCCAGAGTGCAAAGTCCATTGCGTCCTCCTTATGCTCGCTTATATCAATTCTCGCACCTGCCTCCAAGTCCTCGAGCGGCTGTTTGGAAAGCTTGCCGTATTCGTCGAACTTTTTGGTGCGGAAATATACGTTTCCGTCAACATTATAGGCAAAGCCTCTGTCCTCGAGCTTTTGGATAATCTCAATAATAGCATCGATATTCTCGGTCGCCTTCGGGTGAACGGTAGCCTCCTTGATACCAAGTGCCTTGGCGTCGGTGAAATACTCGCCGATAAAGCGGTCAGCAAGCTCTTTTACCGTAATGCCCTCTTTGTTGGCACGGTTAATCATCTTATCGTCAATATCAGTAAAATTCTGAACAAATTTCACCTTATAGCCACGGTATTCAAGATACCGACGCATCGTATCGAATATTATAAACGGACGTGCGTTGCCTATATGGAAATAATCGTAAACGGTAGGACCGCAGGAGTACATCTTCACCTCATTTTTATCAGCAGGGATAAACTCCTCTTTTTTTCTTGTCATTGTATTAAATATTTTCATTTAACTTCTCCTCAAGCTCTTTCAGCTTTTTTTCGAGATTTGCCACGTGTACCGACAAGGTACACATCTGCGATGAAACAGGGTCGGGGATTGTAACCTGATCGAGGTCGGCATTAACCTTGACACCCTCACGTTTCACAATTCTTGCGGGTACGCCCACACAGGTCGAGTTCGGCGGAACCTCGGACAGCACAACCGCACCTGCGGCAATTTTCGAGTTGTCGCCTACGGTAAACGGTCCCAGAACCTTAGCACCGCTGCCCACCATCACATTATTACCGAGCGTAGGGTGACGTTTACCCGTTTCCTTACCCGTACCGCCGAGCGTTACGCCCTGATAAATGGTACAATCGTCGCCGACAACCGCCGTTTCCCCTATAATAACGCTCATACCGTGGTCAATAAACAATCCACGTCCGATGGTTGCACCGGGGTGTATCTCAATTCCCGTCCAAAATCTGACCGTCTGTGACAGCCATCTGGCAAGAAATTTCCGTCCGTGTTTATACAGAAAATGTGCGGGTCTGTGCCACAGCACCGCCCATAGTCCGGGATACAGGAAAAATACCTCGGCGGCATTCCTCGCCGCAGGGTCACGTTCGAGTATCGCTTTCACATCATATGCAATTTCTCCGAAAAGCATCTTGCCGATACCTCCTTATTGCCACACTTACTTCCATTATACAATATTTTTTCAAAGATTACAACACCGAAGTGAAAAAAAACTATATTTGTAAGAATTTTTAAATTAAAAGTGTTTTAAAACATTTAATTAAGCAAATTTTAACAATGTGTAAATAATTTTTCTGAAATATTGAATAGCAATTTTTGCGGTGGTATAATAATCTAATGAAGCAAAACAAAGGAGATTACAACAATGATAAAAACTCTGGCAAAAAGTATAAGAGAATACAAGCTGCCATCAATTATGACCTCCGTAACCGTTGCGATTGAGGTTGTTCTTGAGGTTATTATACCGCTTCTGATGGCGGAGCTGATTGACAAGGGCATTGACGGCGGTGATATGAATACGCTCTTGAAGTACGGCGTTGCACTTGTGATTTCTGCGGTTATTTCGCTTATATTCGGTGTAATCGCAGGCAGATGTGCGGCAATCGGCTCGTGCGGCTTTGCGAAGAATTTGCGTCACGATATGTTCTACCGTGTTCAAGGCTATTCCTTCTCCAACATCGACAAATTCTCCGACGCCAGCATTGTGACAAGGCTTACCACCGATGTCACCAACGTACAGATGGCATATCAGATGACGATAAGAATGGCTATTCGCTCACCGCTGATGATGATTTTTTCTCTCGTTGCGGCCCTCGGAATAAATGTAAAGCTTTCATTGGTTTTTGTTGCGTTTATCCCCGTTCTTGCAATAGGTCTTTGGCGGATTATGGGCGGTGCACACCCGATTTTTGAGCGTGTTTTCAGAACATATGACAAGCTTAACCGTGTCGTACAGGAAAATTTAAGAGGTATCAGAGTTGTAAAAACCTTTGTCCGTGAGGATTTTGAAAAGGATAAATTCGGCGAGGTTTCCGAGAGCATATACACCAACTTCTCCAAAGCGGAAAAGTTTCTGGCATTGAACGGACCATTGATGCAGTTTTGTATGTACGCCTGTCTTTTGCTCATTTCGTGGTTAGGTGCAAGGATAATCGTGCTTGCAGGTGCGGGCGGTACTCTTACAACAGGCGAGCTTATGAGCCTTTTGAGCTATGCAACACAGATTTTGAGCAGTCTGATGATGATTTCGATGTTTTTCGTTATGATTACCATTTCCCGTGCCTCGGCAGAGCGTATATGTGAGCTTCTCACCGAAAAGAGCGATATCACAAGTCCCGAAAATGCGGTTACCGAGGTAGCAGACGGCTCTATCTGCTTTAAGGACGTGTCCTTCACCTTCGGCAAAAACCGCAGTAAATTTGTACTTGATAACATAAACCTCGATATAAAATCGGGCGAAACGGTAGGTATTATCGGCGGTACAGGCTCGTCCAAGTCAAGTCTTATCCAGCTTATACCACGTCTTTATGATGTAACGTCTGGCTCGGTTTCGGTCGGCGGAAGGGACGTTCGTGAATACGATATTGAATCATTGCGTAATGCAGTTGCGGTTGTTTTGCAGAAAAATTCGCTGTTTTCGGGTACTATCAGGGAAAATCTGCGTTGGGGTGACGAGAAAGCAACCGACGAGGATTTAATCCGTGCGTGCAAGCTTGCACAGGCAGACGGCTTTATCTCCGAAATGCCCGACGGCTACGACACCTACATTGAACAAGGCGGCGTGAATGTTTCGGGCGGTCAGAAGCAAAGGCTTTGTATCGCAAGAGCACTCCTGAAAAAACCGAAAATACTCATTCTCGACGACTCGACAAGTGCTGTCGATACAAAAACCGACGCACTTATCCGCCGTGCCTTTGCCGAGGAAATCCCCGACACCACAAAGCTGATTATCGCACAGCGTATTTCCTCTGTTTCCGATGCAGACAAGATAATCGTGCTTGAGGACGGAAAAATCAGCGCCTTCGGCACACACGAAGAGCTGCTTGAAAAGAGCGAGATTTACAGAGAGATTTATATTTCACAGCAGAAGGGAGATGAGAGCAATGGATAAAAAGCCTATGGCAAAACCCGATAAAAGAACTGCAAAACGTCTTTTTGCCTATATAAGCCGTGGTAACATTCTGCGTCTTGTGGCAGTTGTGGTCTGCATTATCATCAGTGCCTTTGCCAATGTTGCCTCCTCACTGTTTCTGAAAACGCTGATTGACGATTACATCACGCCGATGCTCCTTTCGGGGAGTACCGATTTTTCTGGGCTTCTCGGTGCGATTTTCTCAATGAGCGTGCTTCTCATTCTCGGAATTGCCGCAACCTATGCTTATAACCGTACAATGGTTACAGTAGCACAAGGAACGCTCCGTACTATCCGAAACGATATGTTTGCACATATGCAGACACTCCCTATCAAGTATTTCGATACCCACTCACACGGCGATGTTATGAGCTTTTACACCAACGATACCGACACTCTGCGTCAGATGATTACTCAAAGTCTGCCGCAGGCTATATCGTCAATTGTGACGATTGCGGTCGTATTTGTATCAATGCTTTCCCTTAGCATATGGCTGACACTGTTCGTACTTTTATGTGTTTTCGGACTTGTTATTATAATAAGGAAGGTTTCGGGTAACAGCCGAAAATATTTTGTACGGCAACAGAAATCTCTTGCCGAGCTTAACGGCTACATTGAGGAAATGATTAACGGGCAGAAGGTAATCAAGGTATTCTGTCACGAGGACGAGGCAAAGGCTGAATTTGACCACAAAAACGCACAGCTTTGCAATGATAACACACGTGCAAACAGCTTTGCAAACATACTTGGACCGATTGTAAACAATATGGGGCATATACTTTATGTACTGCTTGCAATCGTCGGCGGTGCAATGGCTATCAGCGGAGCGTGGAATGTTAGTATTACAGGCACAGGCGTGCTGACGCTCGGCGTGATTGCCTCCTTCCTACAGCTTTCCAGAAGCTTTGTTATGCCTATAAATCAGGTTTCGCAGCAGCTTGCGTCAATCGTTATGGCACTTGCGGGTGCAGGAAGAATTTTCAGCCTGATTGACGAGCCGTCCGAACAGGATAACGGCTATGTTACCCTTGTAAATGCGACCAAAAAGAACGGTTATCTCGAGGAAACAAGCGAAAAAACAGGTCTTTGGGCGTGGAAGCACCCGCACTCGGACGGCACAGTAACCTATACCGAGCTTTGCGGTGAGGTAGAGCTTGATGACGTGGATTTCGGATACACCGAAGAAAAAATTGTATTGCATAACATCACAATTTCGGCAAAGCAGGGGCAGAAAATTGCATTTGTCGGTGCAACGGGTGCAGGTAAAACCACTATTACCAATCTGATAAACCGTTTCTACGACATTGACGATGGTAAAATCCGCTATGACGGTATCAATATAAATAAAATTAAGAAACCAGACCTAAGACGTTCGCTCGGCGTGGTGTTACAGGACGTTAATCTGTTCACGGGTACGGTTATGGAAAATATCCGTTACGGCAGACCTGATGCAACAGACGAGGAATGTATTGCAGCGGCAAAGCTGGCAAATGCCGACGGCTTTATCAGAATGTTACCAGACGGCTACGATACAATGCTTGAGGGTGACGCAAGCGGACTTTCACAGGGACAGCGACAGCTTATATCAATTGCCCGTGCCGCAGTTGCAGACCCGCCCGTTATGATTTTAGACGAGGCGACCTCGTCGGTTGATACCCGTACCGAGGCGATTGTACAGCGTGGAATGGACGGTCTGATGTACGGCAGAACGGTCTTTGTGATAGCACACCGCCTCTCCACCGTCAGAAATTCCGACGTGATTATGGTTTTAGACCACGGCAGAATTATCGAGCGAGGCAGCCACGATGAGCTGATTGCACAAAAAGGAAAATATTATCAGCTGTACACGGGAGCTTTTGAGATGGACTAAATGACAAACGAACCGCACCGTTCGGGGTACACTCGTACGCCGTCGGATGCGGTTCGTCCGTTCTGCGTCTTTTCGTCCGCCCTCACCGTATAAATAAAAAAATTGTAAAAATAACAAAAAAAGCTTGACAAGCCTCTAAAAGGGTGATATAATTACAAGGCTTAGAAATAGTTTCTTTTTTTTTGCATATAAAAAAACAGAGCTGTTCGTTGAATTGATATGTTACGGAGGTGTACGAAAATGAGAGTAAAAATCACATTGGCATGCTCAGAGTGTAAGCAGAGAAACTACAATACTATGAAGAATAAGAAGAACGATCCCGATCGTCTTGAAATGAACAAGTATTGCAGATTTTGCAGAAAGCACACTCTTCACAAGGAAACGAAATAATTTTCGGGAGGGTTAAAAGATGTCTGAAACAAATAACGGCAACGTACAACAGAAAAAAAGTGTTCTGAGATTTTTCCGTGAGGCAAAGGCTGAAATGAAAAAGGTTACTTGGCCCTCAAAGGAACAGCTCATTCATAACACTATCATTATTCTGGTATTTATCGTAATCGTAACCGTAATCCTTTCGGTTCTTGACCTCGGATTCGGAAAGCTGTTCCAGATGCTGACCTCATTGTTCGCTTAATCGAAAGAGTGAGGTGTAGATATGGCAGACGAAGCTAAGTGGTATGTCGCACACACATACTCGGGCTATGAGAATAAGGTTAAGGCTAATATCGAAAAATCGGTAGAAAACCGTGGTATGGAAAACCTCATTCAGAAGGTCGAAGTTCCCCTCGAAGATGTAATCGAGGAGAAAAACGGCGAGGAAAAGGTTGTAAAACGCAAGGTTTTCCCCGGCTATGTCGTAATCAAGATGATTATGAACGACGAGTCGTGGTATGTAGTCCGCAACACACGTGGAGTTACCGGTTTTGTCGGTCCCGGCTCAAAGCCTGTTCCCCTCTCCGATGAGGAAGTTGCGAAGATGGGTGTTGAATCGGTACGCCGCAAGGGAATTAACCTCGAAATCGGCGAGAGCGTGGAAATCACCTCAGGTCCGATGGAGGGCTTCACAGGCAAAATTTCCGATATCGACAACGAAAGAAGAAAGATTACCGTTATGGTAGCAATGTTCGGGCGTGAAACCCCTGCCGAGGTAGATTTCGGACAGGTTAAGCTGCTCGGATAACAAAATTTTGTTATCACCGTACATATTGTACGCTGATATATATCCCTCTGGAAACAGTGGGAGGATACTTTGAGGTATCCGCATTTACCACAATGGGATAAGCTATTGTCCCGAATTTTTAGGAGGTGGCCATTATGGCACAAAAGGTTGCAGGTTACATTAAATTGCAAATTCCTGCCGGCAAAGCAACTCCGGCACCCCCGGTTGGTCCTGCAGTGGGTCAGCACGGTGTAAACATTGTTCAGTTTACAACGGAATTTAACGAAAAGACAGCGAAGGATGCAGGTTTGATTATTCCTGTTGTTATCACTGTATATGCAGACAGATCCTTCTCATTCATCACAAAGACTCCACCGGCTGCGGTTCTTATCAAGAAGGCTTGTAAGATTCAAAGCGGTAGTGGTGTTCCTAACAAGACTAAGGTTGCTACAATTTCTAAGGCAGATCTTCAGGCAATTGCAGAACAGAAGATGCCTGACCTTAACGCAGCAAGCCTTGAGGCTGCTATGAGCATGATCGCCGGTACTTGCAGAAGTATGGGCGTACTAATCGGAGACTAATCACAAAGAATGGTGGGAGAGTATTATCTCGTTTGACCACGTAAGGAGGAAATGTAATGTTTAGAGGAAAGAAGTATCAGGATAGCGCTAAGCTTGTTGAAAAGTCAAAGCTTTATGATACAGCTGAAGCTATGGACTTGGTTGTTAAGACAGCTAAGGCTAAGTTCGACGAAACTGTAGAAGCTCACATCAAGCTTGGTGTTGACTCAAGACACGCTGACCAGCAGGTTAGAGGTGCTATCGTATTGCCTCACGGTACAGGTAAGACTGCTAAGGTTCTTGTATTTGCAAAGGGCGATAAGGCAGAAGCTGCTAAGGAAGCAGGCGCTGACTACGTTGGCGAAATGGATCTTGTTCAAAAGATTCAGGGTGAAAAC
>JAFULX010000221.1 GCA_017483065.1 Clostridia bacterium
CCTTATATGATTTTGGTCGGTGATAAAGACATTGAAAATAACGTGATTTCTGTTCGTTCGAGAAAGGACGGAGACAAGGGAAGTATGAGCGTTTCCGAATTTATAGGTGCAGCACTTGAAGAAATTAACGAAAAAAGACTTTAATGTGAAAAAGTCCTCAAATCGCATACAAGGTTTGAGGACTTTCACATATCACCCTTTTATTGCATAATTTATTATGCGAGGAGGGATATCTATGCGGTTGGGGCTTACTGAAAAGGGGCGTTATGCAGGGGTATTTTATGTGATTTGTCTGCTATTTATTGTAATAACATCTGTCATATTCTTTTTCTTAACCCGTGCAGAGCCGATATTTAAGGAAAGAGCGGCAGATGCGTCAACTCAGGAAATACGAAGACAGATTGACGCAATTTCAGCGGAGCTTATGGCAGACTATGATGTTTTTGAAGAAAAAAGCCTTACGGACGGAGAAATATCTGTAATCGAGCTTGATACCGCAGAGCTTAACAGTTTGCGTACAGCTTTTTCGCAAAGACTATCCGATGCACTCGGAACTACATATTATACCAAAATTTACATATCGCTCGGCAGTTTATTTGATAACGCTGTACTTCAGGGCATAGGATTCAGGATTCCGGTCAGAATATTTTTTGGTGCTATTTCACATATTGATATAAGCGATAAATTTATTTCTGCAGGAATAAATCAGACAAAATACCGTGCAACGCTTGATATTACGGTATCTACCTCTGTTATTTCTGCGTTTATGTCGGACTCGAGAGATATAAATGTCAGCTTACCGATTTGTGAGCGTATTTTCATTGGAAAAGTGCCGAACTATTACATTCCCGGGAAAGGATAATTTTTATGAACAAAAATGAGATAAAGGCAAGGATTGAATTTTTGCGAAATGAGCTTGAATATCACAGCAGAAAATACTACGTTGAGGACGCTCCCGAAATCAGCGATTTTGAATACGATAAAATGCTTCGTGAGCTTGAAATATTAGAGGCGGAAAACCCTGAGTTTTATTCGCCGCTGTCTCCGACAGCACGTGTCGGCGGTGCGGCAATTGAAGGGTTTTCCGAGGTTTATCACAGCGTAAAGATGGAAAGTCTTCAGGACGCTTTCAGCTTTGATGAGCTTCGTGATTTTGATAAGCGTGTTAAGGCAGTAGGTGAATGCACATATGTTACCGAACATAAAATTGACGGTCTTTCGGTGTCACTCGAATACAGAAACGGTGAATTTGTAAGAGGCTCAACAAGAGGCGACGGTGTTGTCGGAGAGGACGTAAGCGAAAATATTAAAACAATTGCAACTGTGCCGTTAAGGCTTACAGAGCCGATTGACTTTCTCGAAGTGCGAGGCGAGGTTTATATGCCCCGTGCAAGCTTTATTACGCTGAATGAGCAGCGTGAAGAAGCAGGAGAGCCGCTTTTTGCAAATCCGAGAAACGCCGCAGCAGGCTCACTAAGACAATTAGACCCGAAAATTGCCGCAGAAAGAAAGCTTGATATATTCGTATTTAACATTCAGCAGCTTGAAGGTGCAAAGGTAAAAACGCATATTGAAGGCTTGAAGCTTTTGAAAAGGCTTGGGTTTAAGACTATATTGAATGAAAAAAGCTTTAACAGTATTGACGAGGCTATTTCCGAGATAGAAAGCATAGGTGAAAATAGGGGAGAGCTGCCGTTTGATATTGATGGGTCGGTTATTAAGGTTAATGAGCTTTCTATGAGAGAGCTGCTTGGCTCGACATCAAAGTATCCGAAATGGGCTATTGCCTATAAATTTCCTGCTGAACGTAAAGAAACAAAAATCGAGAAAATTGCAGTACAGGTCGGCAGAACTGGCGTTATCACACCGCTTGCTTACTTAGAGCCTGTGAGAATTGCAGGCTCTACCGTTTCACGTGCAACACTCCATAATTACGATTATATCGTCGAAAAGGATATAAAAATAGGCGATACTGTAATAATTGAGAAGGCAGGCGATATTATTCCTGCTGTTGTTGAGGTTGTTAAGGATAAACGTGACGGCAGCGAAATCAGCTTTCAGATGCCCGAAGCTTGTCCAGAATGCGGTGCAGAGGTTGTACGTCTTGACGGCGAGGCTGCATATAAATGCACAGGAATTAGCTGCCCTGCACAAAGAAAAAGAAACATTATACATTTTGTGTCAAAGGGTGCGATGGATATTGACGGTCTCGGACCTGCTGTAATTGAACAGCTTTTGGAAAATAAACTGATTGAAAGTGCGGCAGATTTGTATTTCCTTGAAAAGGATAAGATTGCAGCACTTGAAAAAATGGGTGAAAAATCAGCTGAAAATCTCCTGAACGCACTCGAAAAATCTAAGCAAAACGAGCTTTCAAGAGTAATTACTGCACTCGGAATACGCCACATTGGCGAAAAAGCCGCAAAGGTGCTTGCAGAACGTTATAAGTCTATGGACGCACTTATTACAGCTGAAGAAAGTGAGCTTACTCAAATTGATGAAATAGGACCGATTATGGCAAAAAGCATCACAGAATTTTTTAGTTCTGAGCAGAATTTAAGCTTTATCGAACGTTTAAAGCTTGCAGGAGTGTCGATGGATAACGTTCCCGAAAGCTCGCTTGATAAGCGTTTTGAGGGAACAACCTTTGTATTGACAGGCACATTGGAACGCTATACGAGAAGCGAGGCGAGTGCTATAATCGAACAATTCGGAGGCAAAACCTCGTCGTCGGTTTCCAAAAAGACAAGCTATGTTCTTGCAGGTAAAGAAGCAGGGAGTAAGCTTGATAAGGCAAATTCACTTGGTGTAACTGTAATATCGGAAGCGGAATTTGAGGAAATGACAAAATGAAATTTGTCAGCATACCAAATTTACCCGAAAATGATGTAGCAGTTGTAATCGCAAGCGGAGAGATATCACCCGAGAGTGAATACACGCTAAATTCTTATGGCATAACCGTCTGTAAAACAAGACCACACGAAAAGCTCTATAATGCGGTAAAATTTCATCCTGATATGGTATTCCATCATATGGGTGACAATTTTGCCGTAGCAGAGCTGTCTATGAGTGCATTCTTTAGCGGAATAATACCCTCTTTGAACATATGTTCGGGAAATAGCATAAAAGAACAATATCCGTACGATATTGCATATAATTCCGCAAGAGTGGGACAGTATTTGATTTGCAACAGAGCATATACAGACCAAATTATAATTAAAAACGCACAAGAAAACGGCTTGGATATAATTGATGTAAAACAAGGCTATGCAAAGTGTAATATTTGTCCGATTGCCGAAAATGCAATAATTACATCTGATTACGGAATAAAATCAGCTCTTGGAAAATTTCCGATTGATGTCTTACTCGTAAACGACGACAGCGTTTTGCTTAAAGGGTTTGCACACGGATTTTTTGGCGGTGCAACAGGAAAAATTTCCTGTGATAAATTAGCAGTCAACGGTAACATAAGATTACACAAAAACGCAGATGAAATCATTGAATTTGCAAAGAAGTACTCGATTGAAATAATTTCATTAAATAATAATTATA
>JAFULX010000222.1 GCA_017483065.1 Clostridia bacterium
ATCGGAGGTACAAAATGAATATTTCTTTACCTCCAAAGACACGGACGAAATGAAAATATCGGATTTGATATCAGATATAATGCTGGAGTGGAACACAATGAATTATTGTTTTGAAATGGAACTGCGCTCTAAGCTTCTGGAATTTTTTACCCGTATTTTGAGACATTTATACAGCAACGGCTTTATTTCAGAGGTTGGAACCATCAGACCCGAAGTCAAAAAGGCGATTGTGTATGTTACCGATAACTATTCAACCGTTTCCGAAAAGGAGCTTGCCCGAATTTGCCATTTGAGCTATAATTATTTTTCATATCTGTTTAAGAAAACAATCGGCAAAAGCTTCAAGGATTACCTACTTGATATAAAAATATTTCAGGCAGAAAAAATGCTGCTGTCCACAGAAAAAAGTATAACGGATATTGCACAGGAAACAGGATTTTCCACTACAAGCCATTTTATATCCCAATTCAAAAAGAAAAACGGCATTACTCCTGCAAAATTCAAAAAAGAATTTACAGGCAATGAACAAGCACGTTCATAATCGCTCTCCTAATTATATTGTAATACATTGCATAATGCGATTTTTGTCGAAAAATATTGCATTATGCAATTTTTTGTGATATACTGTCAACAGATAAAAAGGAATTTCGACTATTGATATAAGGAGTGCGGACAATGGAATATAATACGAAGGAAATCGGCAGGATAATCGCCCAAAAGCGTCGAGAAAAGGGCTTGACTTTGGACGAGGTAGGTGCGAGAGTAGGCGTTACAAAATCAACGATACAGCGGTATGAGGCAGGACTTATCGGAACACCGAAGCAGGCGGTGCTTGAGTCGATTGCACGCACGCTGTCTATTGAGCCTTCAATACTGACGGGTAAAAAGACAAGTGTGCCCGCCAATGCCGAGCTGTATTATCCGAACGAACAGAAGATTGCAGTTCCGATTTTGGGCAAGGTTTCCGCAGGAGCAGGTGCATATGCGGACAGCAACAATATTTTAGGCTACATAATGGAGGAACGGTCACGGCTTACAGCATCGGAGGACTATGCGTATCTGCTGGTGCAGGGCGACAGTATGTACCCCGAATTTAAGGACGGCGACAAGGTGCTGATACAATGCACACCAAGTGCCGAGTCAGGCGATTATGCCGTAGTTATGGTGGACGACGACAACGGCGTTGTGAAAAAAATCGAAATAGGCACAGATTACATTACCCTACATTCGGTAAATCCGATGTATCCGCCACGAAAATTCGAGGGCAAGGATATGCTGAGAATACGTATTTTCGGCATAGTTAAGGGACTCAGGAGAAGCTACTGACTTTCTCAATAACACATATTTCGCCAAAATTGTTACAAATTTGTTATGGAAATCACGTGGAAATTGTGTTATTATAGGGAACAAGGGAAGGTCTTGATATATATTAAGGCTTGGGTATCAAAAAGGGAGTTAGTGGATATATTATGAAAAGATTATTATTGTTGACCGCAGTAGCGGCAACAACACTCACACAGGCTGCACACGCTGACGGAGATATTTCAATCCGTTTCAACGGAAATCCTCTCACAGCAGAGCAGCCGCCGGTTGTTGTAAACGACCGAACACTTGTGCCGGTAAGAGCCGTGTGCGAGGCTATGGGTCTTGAGGTTGGCTGGGAGCCGGAAACACAGGGTATTTCAATCAGCGGCGACAATACCTCAGTCAAGCTGGAAATCGGCTACCATACCATTGACGTAAACGGAAATCTGGATTACATTGAGGCAGCACCTACGCTTATTAACAGCGTAACCTGCGTACCTATCCGTGCGGTTGTAGAGCCGTTCGGTGCAATCGTTGACTGGGACGGCAGTACCCGTACAGTTATTATCGACGTTCCCGAGGAGGAAAACAATACTTCTTCGGGTATAATTTCAGGTTCGGGCAGCTCGTCAGGCTCATCAAGCTCGAAGGACGATGAAGAAATCGAAGAAAACACACCGCCCGTAGACCCCGAGGACTCTCCTCCGACAGATGAAGAACCCGAAACAGCACCCGAGGTTGAGGAGGACGATGAAGACGAAGAAAAGCCTACTATTTCCAATCCTGTGACACCGTCAATCACCGCAAAGCCGTTTACCTTCTACGCACAGGAGGGCGAGGAATGGGGCTTTGAGTCAAACGGACGGGGTTACTGCTGGGTTTGCTCGTATGCAATGCTTATCACCGACCTTTTGGGCGAAAGGGTGACACCTGTTGATATTGCCGAATACAACCTCAACGCAGGCTCAGGCTCGGGCAACTATATGGCAAGCCATTTCGGTCTTGCGGCAGAATACGGTCTGGAATTTGTGCCTGCACTTGACGAAAGCTCAGAGTATTTCGACTATTTTGACTCACAACGCAGAGGTGCAACCTATTTCAAGGCAGAAACCGAGGAGGACGTGAAAAATGCACTCATTGAGGCTTTGGAGCGTAATCCCAAGGGTGTACTGGTACGTTTTGAGGGGTATCCGCATACGCTGGTTGCCACGGGTTACTTTGACGGCGAGATTTATTTCAATGACCCCGGCTCACTCGAAATGGAAAATGTAACATTTGAAAACACCTGTCTTGGAAGGAATTTTTCTTGGACGGATTTGACCTTTGTGCAGGCAATGCAAGTAAAATGAGAAAATAAGCAGCACATCTCGCCTGTTTTTGGAACTTGAAGTACACTCGTACGTGGGCGTTCCTTAAACAGGCAATCTGCTTGCTTCTTTTCCTCATTATATTCAAATACTTGAAGGCAGTTAGAATTGGAGGATAATATGCGAGTATTCGATTTTGACGGTACGATTTACGACGGCGAATCGTCGGTAGATTTTTTCCTGTTTTCGCTGAAGCGTCACCCGAAAAATCTGTTACTTCTCCCCCGTGTGTTTTATATGCTGCTGCGTTACAAGCGGCTGAAAATTACACCCGACGAGCTTGCCGCAGGACTTGAGAAATACGGTGCAAGATTTCTTTCGGGCATAAACGACCTCAGCGGCGATATTGTGAAATTCTGGGACGGGCATTTTCATAAGATAAAGCAGTTTTATCTTGAAGGTAAGCTTGACGATGATGTAATTCTCTCCGCATCACCCGATTTTCTGATAGTGGAGGCGGCGAAACGGCTCGGTATAAAGACGGTAATCGCATCAAGCTTCGACCTTGAAAAGGGCAAAATACTGCGGCTTTGCTATCACGAAAACAAGTGCGAATATTTTAGCCTGCAGTTCCCCGACAAACGTATTGATGAATTTTACACCGACTCGGACAATGATAAAGCGGTTTTTAAGCTATCCGACAGAGTATTTATGGTAAAAGGCAACAAAATCACAGAAAGGAAATGACAGCTATGAAATACGAAAAATCCTGTGGTGCGGTAATATGGCGAAGTGTGGAGGGCAGACGTGAATACCTTCTTATTCTGAACAAAAAGGGCAATGCTATGGGGCATTGGGGCTTTCCCAAGGGACACGTTGAGGAGGGCGAAACCGAGCAGCAAACCGCAAAACGTGAAATTTTAGAGGAAACGGGTATTGTTGCGGACAGCTTTTCGGAGGGATTTCGTGTAGTCAGCAGCTACAATCCCGCACCCGATGTCGAAAAGGATTCGGTATATTTCCTCTGTCGCATAAATGACAGCGACATAACTCTTCAGGAGAGCGAGGTTGCGGAGTTCCGCTGGTGTGATTTTGACAGTGCAAGGAAGCTTCTCACATTTGACGATAGTATATTGAAAAAGGCAGAATGCTTTCTGACACAGTAAATAATGAAAAAAACACATTCGGCAATGCCGAATGTGTTTTTTATCATTATACGGGATGTGTCATAGCATCTCTGTCGACCAAGTCGGGGTCGATTTTATACTTTTCAGCCTGACGTTGCTGGAAGAACTTCGTTGCAACCTGACCGAACAGTGCGTAGGAGAGAACGTCCTCGTCCTGTTCAACCCACTCTGCACATTCCTTCTTGAGTGTTTCAAGCTCAGGCTTCAGAAGGTCTGCGGGACGGCAGGTAATTCTTTCCTCATTGCCGATAATCTTCTCAACAATTTCGGGTTTAATCTCAACAGGTGTTTTGCCGTACTCGCCCTTGACAATTCCCTTGGTTTCCTTGGAAACCATCTTGTATCTTTCGCCCATAAGCACGTTAAGAACTGCCTGTGTGCCGACAATCTGGCTTGACGGAGTAACAAGCGGCGGGAAACCGAGGTCTTCTCTTACACGGGGTACTTCCTTGAGTACCTCATCAAGCTTATCCTCCTTACCCTGTGCTTTAAGCTGTGAAACAAGGTTTGAAAGCATTCCGCCAGGTACCTGATAACGGAGCGTATTTACGTCAACACCCATTACCTTCGGGTCCATAAGACCGCTTGCGAGATATTTTTCACGGAGCGGCTTGAAATAATCGGCAATCTCCGAGAGCTGGTCAAGGTCAAGACCTGTATCATACTCTGTTCCCTGAAGAGTCGCAACCATCGGCTCTGTCGGCGGCTGGCTTGTACCCATTGAAAGGGGCGACATTGCACAGTCGATAATGTCGCAGCCTGCCTCAATAGCCTTCATATAGGTCATTGAAGCAACACCAGAGGTATAATGTGTATGCAGCTCGATAGGAATTTTTACCTCGGACTTGATTGCCTTTACAAGGTCATATGCGGTATAAGGCACCAAAAGACCTGCCATATCCTTGATACAGATGGAGTCTGCACCCATATCCTCAAGCTGCTTTGACATCTTAACAAAGCTGTCAATGTTGTGCACAGGACTGATTGTGTAGGAAACAGCCGCCTGAACGTGACCTTTTTCCTTCTTGGTTGCATTGATTGCACACTCAAGGTTTCTCACATCGTTAAGTGCGTCAAAAATTCTGATAATGTCGATACCGTTTGCAATAGATTTCTGCACGAAATACTCAACTATGTCGTCCGCATAGTGTCTGTAACCGAGGATATTCTGTCCTCGGAAGAGCATCTTCAACTGTGTATTTTTAGCCTTATCCTTAATCTTTATGAGTCTTTCCCACGGATCCTCTTTGAGGAAACGCAGACAGGAATCGAAGGTTGCACCGCCCCAAGCCTAGAGAGCATTGAAGCCAACCTTATCAAGCTTTTCAACTATCGGGAGCATATCCTCGGTAGTCATTCTGGTTGCGATAAGCGACTGATGTGCGTCACGCAATATTGTTTCGGTAATTTTTACCTTATGTGCCATAATTACTATTTCCTTTCCGTGCCAAAGCACTTTTTTAAAGGTTTTTCTAATACTATTGTTTATAATAAATGTATCACATTCCCTGAAGGCTTAGATAAATTTTCGCAGATTGCCGTTTTGAACACCGACGGCGTACGTTGGTACGTCGAGGTGTGAAAAATGGTGAGCTACGGAAATTTGGCAAGCCTTATCAAGCGAACATTGAAAGAAACACTCCCGCCGCTACTGCCGAGCCTATAACTCCTGCCACGTTCGGTCCCATAGCGTGCATAAGGAGGAAGTTGGAGGGGTTTTCCTTTTGTCCTACAACCTGTGATACACGGGCTGCCATAGGAACTGCAGAAACACCTGCAGAGCCGATTAAGGGGTTAACCTTGCCCTTTGTAAGTACATACATCAGGTCACCAAGTAGCAGACCGCCGATGGTCGAGAAGCAGAATGCAATAAGACCGAGTGCGATAATTCCGAGTGTTTCAGCTGAGAGGAAGCTCTCTGCGGTAGCTGTCGCACCAACAGTCACACCGAGGAATATTGTGATAATATTCATAAGCTCGTTCTGTGCAGTCTTGCAAAGTCTGTCGCAAACGCCCGATTCCTTGAAGAGATTACCGAGCATCAGACAGCCGACAAGCGAAACTGCGTCGGGGATAATAAGTCCGACAACGATTGTAACGATAATCGGGAAAAGCACTCTCTCTGTTTTGGAAACAGGACGTAGCTGATCCATAACTACACTTCTCATCTTCTTTGTTGTGAGCAGCTTCATAAAGGGCGGCTGAATAATCGGGATAAGTGCCATATATGAATATGCCGCAACTGCAATCGCTGGCAGAAGATGAGGAGCGAGTGTTTTTGTAACATAGATAGCCGTCGGACCGTCAGCACCGCCGATGATGCCGATAGAGGCTGCCTCTTTAACGCCGAAATTGATTGCAGGAACAGCCGCTCCCAAAATGAGTGCACCGAGAAAGGTGAAGAATACACCAAACTGTGCAGCTGCACCGAGGAGAATACTCTTCGGGTTAGCAATCAACGGACCAAAGTCGGTCATACAGCCGATACCAACAAAGATAAGCGGCGGATAGATACCAAGCTTAACTCCGAGGTAGAGAATATCAAGAAGTCCGCCGTGCCTGCATATATGCCCGACGTCTATGTACTTACCGTCAATCATATACTGAGGGTCGGTAAAGAACTCCGTGTGCATCATAATCGCACTTGAGTCTTTAAGCATCGGGAGGTTGCTGAGCAGCATACCGAATGCAATCGGCAAAAGCAACAACGGCTCATACTCTTTAACTATGGCAAGATACAAC
>JAFULX010000223.1 GCA_017483065.1 Clostridia bacterium
AATATCCGACGCACCGATGCTTACATCAGGCTCACGGATACGCTCGGAAACATCACAGTCGCCAAGATAAATCCGCTGTCCCTCGTCGGTATATTTTATGCCGACCTTAATATTATCAAGCTCACCGTCAAGACCATCAGCTGTTATCGGGATATTATGCTCAATTGCATATAGTGCACACGCACGGTACATTGCCCCCGTATCAACATAAACACAGCCGAGCTTTTTAGCAACTGCCTTGGAAATAGAGCTTTTTCCCGCACCTGCAGGACCGTCTATTGCAACATTGAATTTTTTCATTGTAATCCTCACTTTACCAAGTCAGGGCGCAGCTTCACTGCGTCCCTCATATAAATATGCTTAATATCATCGTTTGACTTGTCGCTGTTTGACAAAATCAATATTCTAACGCACTTTTCGAGTGCACCGTCAACGGGAATTTCCGCCATACACATCAGAGGTACGTTTGTGACACCCTTTTCTCTTACCGCTCTTGCAGGGAAAACCTTGTCCAAATCAGGCGTCAGCGAGAACAGAATACATACAAAATCCTCTTTGTCAAGCTCATTTTCCGAAACTATTTTATCATACAGCTCTGCTGTTGCAGACAAAATCTCCTCCGCATCGTTATTATTTACGGTGATTGCACCGCGAAAAGCTCTTACCATTTTATCAAATCCCTTTCAAAATTATTATACAGCTCTGTGAGCTACACCTATCGCAACATCATTAAGATTTAAAAGACCTACTGCAAAGAATACGCAGACGGCTATGTGCGAGCCGCTTCTTGCAATGGCAATTTTTCCGCCGAGATTGAGTCCGATTGCCTTTGATGAAATCTGGTTTATTGCCTCGTGTGCCGCACCTGCGACAGCACCCTCCTCGGAATGAGATGCGTCTATTACTCCCTCACGCTTTGCACCCACAACGGCACGCTCCAAAATCTTCGGAACTGCTGTGAGAAATTCACCGCCGTAATCAATTGCGGCAGCTTTGATGCCTTCCTCGGCAAGCATTGCCTTGACCTGCTGTTCTTCGCTGCGTGATGCGGTAATCGCAAGCCTAATCGCCGCTGCTGTTATTTCTTTACTGCCTGTTTCGGTCATAAATATTTTTTCCTTTCGGTGTTATACTTTACTTCCCGCAAGATAGCCTGTTGAAAAGGCAATCTGCAAATTAAATCCACCCGTGTAAGCGTCAACATCAATTACCTCTCCTGCAAAGAACAGTCCCTTTACAAGCTTTGATTCCATTGTTGACGGATTGATTTCACTGCACGATATACCCCCTGAGGTGACAATAGCCTCCTCAATCGGACGTGTTCCTGTTACGGTAAGCGTCAAATTCTTGATTATTCTGCCAAGCTGGCTGCGCTGCGCCTTTGTAATTTGAGTTACCTCCTTGTGAGGGTCAATCGCAGATAATTCTATTATAACAGGAATAAGTGCTTTTGGCAATAGTTTATCGAGAGCATTTATTAAATGCTTTTTTCCTGCCTCCTCAAAATCACGCAAAATTCTTGCATCAAGCTGTTTTTCGTCCAAAGCAGGCTTTAGGTCAATACTCGCCTTATACTCCCTTTCGCCTACGCCGTCAAGATGTGCCGATGCAGAAAGTATAACAGGACCCGAAATGCCGAAATGGGTGAAAAGCATTTCGCCAAAGTCTGTGTACACCTTTTTACCGTCCGTCGTGAAGGTTATGGAGATATTTTTCAGGGCAAGTCCCATTAAATCAGCAACCCATTTTTCCTTTGTTACAAGAGGCACAAGCGAGGGTTTCGGCTCTACAATGGTATGACCGAGTTTTTTTGCTATTCTGTACCCCATACCGTCCGAGCCTGTCAGCGGATATGATTTTCCGCCAGTAGCAACGATTACTCCGTCACATTCAATTCTGCCCCTGTCATAAAGTACAGCCGATACTGCTCCGTCGGTAACCTCTACCCCTGTTGCTTTTGCTGTTATGAATTTCACATTATCCGCAGACGCCGCCTTTATAAGTGCGTCCGCAACGTCCTTTGCACTATCCGATTCGGGGAATACCCTGCCGCCACGTTCTACCTTTGTCGGTACACCCATTTCGTCCAAAAGTGCCATAACATCATAGTTTGAAAAGCTGCTCAGGGCACTGTACATAAACCGTCTGTTACGGGTTATATTATCAAGCATTTCCTCACGGTCGGCAATATTTGTGACATTGCACCTACCCTTGCCCGTAATCCGTACTTTTCGTGCAAGAATTTTATTTCTTTCTATAACCGTTACCGTTCCGACACGGTTTTTCAGTGCATATGCCGCAACAAGTCCTGCCGCTCCAGCACCGATTATTACAATATGTCTTTCGTCCATCATTTTCCACCCTTGTTAAAATACAGCTTTTCCGTGCCGTACAGATTATTATAAAAAGTCGGAGGTGTTATACCTGAAATATCCTTCTTATAGACAACACCCCTCAAACGATAATAAAGCGGTGCGAAGGGCGGATTGAGCGTAAATACACGCTCATAGTCAAGCATCGCCGCAGAAAGCTCATTATCGTCCGCTGAATTTTTCATAGCGGACAATGCTTCTGTCAGCTGAAAATCCGCATATCCGAACATATTTTCCCCTTCGGTCATAAAGGACGGGTCGAGGTTGTCCCTCATTATTACCTCGCCGATAAAGGCATCATAGTCACCCGAGGAAATCATACGCTTATATTCCTCGTATTCCGCTTCATTTACAGTCGCCTTTATGCCGTTCTTCTCAAGCTGTGTACATATCATTTGTGCGGCAGAAGTCTTTTCCCGACTTTCTATATTTACAAGTATAGATATGCTTGCCGCCTCGCCTGCTTCGTTGGTATATACTCCGTTTTGCTTTGTGTAGCCTGCCTTATTCATAGTACCGTCAATAT
>JAFULX010000224.1 GCA_017483065.1 Clostridia bacterium
ATATGCAAAGCGGTACAGGCTATGCACGTGATAAGGATAAGAAAAAGGCGACGGGTGTCAGCCTTAGCTACAACCACGTTAATATCGAAAAGAAAACCGAGCCGAGGAATATTGCGGCAGCACTCTTTACCATTGATGAATCGGTGGCAGACGTTGCAACGGAAAGCTTTATTATTCCTGTGCGTAATGCGGATAATGTGACGGTGTACTATAAGCCTGAAAAGGGTAAGGGTGTTTGTACTCCCGATACCGTCTATGATAAAACTCAGGACGATAAGATTATAAACCTGTCCGCACCTGCTGCGACTGCTACACCGACGAACAAAGGCGGCTTATCCAATATTACCATAGATACCGACAAGCTTGTGACAAATAAAACCTCTGCTGACGAGAAAGACGGAGGCTTTGGTCAGGTATTGGGCAATATTCTGTCGGTGATTGGTACGGTAATAGGCGTTATTCTGTCTATCGTATTCAGGCTTTTGTGGCTTGGAATAATCATTTTTGTGATATTGCTTGTTGCAAACAAAAAGTTTAGAAACAATGTACATATCAAAATTCTGTCCTCGAAGTACGGCCCTTCATTTGAAAAGCTGACAGTAAAGGTCGGTGCTTTCATAAAGATGCTGACAACCACGGTGTCAAAGGCGAAGGGTAATGCAGACCTTAACGGAAAATTCATATTCATCTCGCACGCAAGTGCCGACTGGAATATGGCGAATAACCGTATTGACAAGGTTGTATGTGCACTTGAGGAGCGGGGCGTTAAATGCTGGATGTCGGAGAACGGTATCAAGGCAGGAGAAAACTATGCCGCAGTTCTTTCCGAGGCTATCAGAAAATGTACAATGATGATTGTGTTCATTTCGCCCTCGTCCGCTGCATCGGTAGATGTCGGCAACGAGGTGTCGATGGCGTCCGAGTACCGCAAAATTGTCGTACCCGTACAGATTACCGACTTTGACCTTTTCGGCAAATTCCCCCAATGGGATTACCACTTAAGACAAAAACAAAAGACCAATCTTTTTAGCAATGATGAACAGGCTGTGGCAGAGCTGGCGGATCATATTGCCGCAATTTACAATGAACAATAAAGATGGTGCAGCAAAATGCTGCACCATCTTTATTGTTCTATTATGATTTCTTTGAGCGACCTTTTCGGTACATTTACCGTACCATCTGTGCTGCCGAAATATTTCACGTCGCCGTCTGTCATTTCGCAGATAACGCTTTCCTGACAAGGCTTGCCGACTGCTAAGAGATACAGCACTGAAAGGCTGTCGTCAAGACCTAACAGCTTGTGGATTTCGGGACGGTTTATTGCACCGAGCCAACAGGTTGCATAACCTGCGTCCATTGCCGACAGCATCATATTTGTTACCGCCGCACCTGCGTCTGCTCCGAAATCGTTGTTTTTCTTTATGTTAATGTCACCGAGTACCGCAATATATGCAGGCGGTGCTTCCTCGGCTGTCGGACCAAGCTCGGGAGCATAGCCTGCCCATTTTGTAAGAGGAAACACCTTTTGCGTTTCCTCGGGTGTGTAAATCAGCCTGAATTTTAGAGGTTGAATATTCGCACCGTATGCCGCAAGCCGTGCACAGTCCACCATCTCACGCAAAACCTCGGCAGGAACTGCCTCTTGCCTGAATTTGCGTACAGTACGTCTTGTTTTGATTGCTTCCGTTATGTTCATTTTAATCTCCGTTCCGCCGCATTATACGGCACTTTTTTTCATTGTACCACATAATTTCGGCAATATCAAGAGAAAGAGCTTCATTCAGCCATTTGAAATGCCTCGCTGAAGGTTATTGCCCTGCCTGTGCGAAAAAACAAGGAAAGCTGCCTGTAAATCCCTGAATGCGAATTATTATAATTTAAGCTGATGAATACGGCATTTGCCTTTTCGCAAAGCTTTTTAAGCCTGCTGTTGTAATTATCGTACTTTCCGTTTACATCGGGCAGGGACAGAACGTAAATTTTACAATCGGGAAGAGAGGCTTTTGTTTTATGCAGAATATCCTCATAAATAGTAAGCGACATCTCATTTTCTGCATCCTTTTCGCCGAGTGCATAGAAAACCTTTGACGGCTTTGCCTTTAAAACGCAATTTTCGAGAATTTCATCGGCTTCGGCAAGAGTCAGCCCGTCAATGCTTCTGTTATAGATTGCATTGGATAAAAGATACTTGTGTGCCAATTCGTAAAAAGGAAAGTTCGCCATAAAAGATGAGCCGAAAATAATAATCTCGTTTTTCAGGGTTATATCATTGAACACCTTATACATATCATTCTTTTTTAACACTTCTGTCTTCATAATGAACACCTCTTCTCAGTTATGCAAAGCTTCGTTACGCTTATTTACGAAATACAATGCCAGATCGATGCTTACAACTACGAAATTGATAATGTATAATATCAATACATAGTTGATGGCGTTACCTGCAATTTTACCTGTAATACCTGCGACGTATCCCAAAAGAATAACCGCCATAAATACCGCACTTTTACCCTTTGTCGATTTTGATGTTATACTTTTATATACCGAAATGGGCCACGAAATTCCGAAGCATATCAGCATAATACTTTCAAAAAATGTCTGCACAGCTTTCACCTCTTTTTTTCTGTTTACTACATTATATCATTGACAAATGCAAGTGTAAAATATATAATTATTATATAATTGATAAACGGAGGTTATAGATGTGGAACTGAATAAGCTCTACTACTTTCATATAGCGGCAAAGCATCAGAATTTAACAAAGGCGGCGGAGGAGCTGTATATATCACAGCCTGCGCTGACCAAGACAATCAAAACGCTTGAAGGCGAGCTTGAAATGCAGCTCTTTTATAAAAAGGGAAAGCATATATACCTGACCGATTTCGGGAGGTATTTGAAAACAGAAACGGATAAAATGTTTTCTATATGGAACAATGTCAAGTCGGAAATGAAAAAAATCAAGAATGAAAATAATAACTCAATAAGACTGAATGTGCTTGCGGCGACTTCGATAGTGACCGATGCGGTGCTTGAGTTCAAAAAGCAGAACAAAGAGGCAATTTTTCATATCATACAGAATGAGGAGGTAAACTGCGATATATCGGTTACCACCAATTCGGTGAATTTTATGAATTTGCCTGAGTTTAAACGGAAGGTGATTTTTGAGGAAAAGATTTACCTTGCAGCACCGAAAAGTGCCGAGTATGAAAATATAACCGAGATTTCCCTTGAGGAGGTCAGGGACAAGGGTTTTGTTAATTTGTCGGGGTCGAGGCTCTTTCGTGTTGTGTGCGATAAGTTCTGTGAATCGGTCGGATTTAAGCCGAATATTATTTTTGAGTCCGATTCTCCCGCAACGGTGAAGAATATCATCAAAACGGGTGCTGGGATAGGCTTCTGGCCCGAGTTTTCGTGGAGTGAATTTCCTGTCAATGATATAAATTTAATACCAATCAGAACACCCGTCTGTCAGAGAGAGCTTATAATCGGCTTACACGCAAATGCTTTTACTTCCAATATTGTTGAGGAGTTTTATGCCTTTCTGCTCGACTTTATCCGACAGCATACCGAAAAAAAATAGGTCTGCATTTGCAGACCTATTAGAATTATTGAGCAGCACCGTTCATAATTTGAGATATGATATCCAAAACCTTCTGATGACAGCCTCCGCAGCCTGTTGAGCAATGCGTAACCTTTTGAACATCTTCAAAAGCAGCGAGAACATCTCCAAAACTGTTATAATTATCAAGAGCATTGGCAATATCTGCATAGCTCACCTGTTTACAGTTGCAAACCATATAATTTTCTACCATAACTACCTCCGTAACCGCCCTGTTTATCTATATCCTGAGTTGTGTCGGGCATTGTCATTATTTTTTCAAACTGATTATATCAGCTTTTTTTCGGTGTGTCAAGGGGGTTAGTATTTTTACCGACTTTTTCTCACACGCTCGATTTTCTGTATTTGCCGGGTGTAGTATCCTCGTATTTTTTGAATATTCGTATGAAGGTACGGCTGTCGGTATAGCCTACCATTGAGGACACGGTATCAAGGGTGTAGTTTTCGGTATTAAGCAGCTCCTTTGCCTTTTTTATTCGGAATTTATTGATATATTCATTTATTCCCATACCGAACTGCTCTTTGAATTTAGTGGAGATATATGATAAGATTTCAATGAGCATTTGTCATCACCTGATTTTTTGCAAGGGAAAAATAAGGGAAAAACCCCTTGAAGTAGGCTTGTTACCTATTGTCAAGGGGTTTCAAATTCGTTGTAATGTGGGGCTTTAGAAGTATCTCTTCAAAAGTCCCTCAAGACCTCTGCTGTGACGAGCTTCGTCGCGTGCCATTTCGTGAACTGTATCATGGATAGCGTCAAGACCGTTCTTCTTTGCACAAAGAGCAAGGTCGAATTTACCCTGTGTTGCACCATACTCGCAGTCAACTCTCCATTTGAGGTTGTCTTTTGTTGTAGCCTTCATATTCGGCTCCAAGTCCTCGCCCAAAAGCTCTGCAAACTTAGCTGCGTGCTCAGCTTCTTCGTAAGCAGCCTTCTCCCAGTAAAGACCGATTTCGGGATAGCCCTCTCTGTGAGCAATTCTTGCCATACACAGATACATTCCAACCTCTGCACACTCACCATTGAAGTTTGCCATAAGCTGGTCAAAAATATATTTCTTATCTTCCTCGCTTATATCGGGGTTATTCTTTACAGTCTTTGCATAAACACCGTACTCGTGCTCGGCTGCCAAAGCGGCACCCTCTTCCATAATTTTGAACTTTGCACCAGGAACACCGCACATAGGACATTTCTCGGGAACTGAATCACCCTCGTGAACATAACCGCAAACAGGACATACATACTTTTTCATAACTTTTTCCTCCAAAAATTAAATTTTTTAAGAGCATTGCTCTTCATTACATTTACAGCACTTGCCGAAGAATACAAGCTGATGATGCTCTGCGATATGTCCCTCCGGCAAACAAGAGTCAAATTCAAGCTTTGGCATATCCAAATCAAGCACCTGTCGGCAGGAGGTACAGTGGAAATGATAGTGCTGGCTGATATCTGCATCATAGTGGTCATATCCGTCGCCTACATCAATCCTCTGAACAAGCCCCTGCTTTTCAAAAAGCTTCAGATTTCGGTAAACCGTGGCAATTCCGAGTGACGGAAAATCCTCCTTCAAGCTGAAATATACCCATTCAGCTGTGGGGTGTGTTTTGGTAGACCTCAAAAGCGTCAAAATCGCATCACGCTGTGTTGAATGTCTTGTACCGCTCATCGTAATCGCCTCCTTGAAAGCTACCCATAAATGATAATGATTATCATTTACAATTTAATTATAACACGAAAATTCTGTTTGTCAATACTTTTTTTTAAATTTTTTGGAAAAATTTTCTAAAAGGATAAATTTTGTTATATTATAAAATAGGAAACGAAATTTTGAAAAAAATTTTGGTTTTAATTACGATTTTTGTCGTCTGCTCTTGCATATTGAAAAATTTGTGATATAATAGATTATGTAATTTTATGCATAGAGGCGAAGAGCTTTATATGTAAATAATGAAAGGAGAATTTTCGCATATGAAATATTCAAGCGAAGTCGAAGCAATGTGTCCGCTCAAAAAGGGCGCATATCACGGTCCTGCTCCTATTCCTCAGGAGGGAAAATGGACTCAGGCAACACAAATCACCGACATTTCGGGTCTTACACACGGCATAGGCTGGTGTGCACCGCAGCAGGGTACCTGTAAGCTTACTCTTAACGTAAAAGAGGGCATCATCAGAGAAGCTCTTGTTGAAACGGTAGGCTGCTCGGGTATGACTCATTCGGCTGCTATGGCTGCTGAAATCCTTGTTGGTAAGACTCTTCTGGAAGCACTCAATACAGACCTTGTCTGTGATGCTATCAATACCGCTATGAGAGAGCTGTTCCTCCAGATTGTTTACGGTCGTACACAGACAGCGTTCTCCGAGGACGGTTTGCCCATCGGTGCAGGTCTTGAGGACCTCGGCAAGGGTTTGCGTTCACAGGTAGGTACTACATACGCAACTATGGAAAAGGGTCCGAGATACCTCGAGCTTGCAGAGGGATACATCACAAAGATTGCTGTTGATGATAACGATGAGATTATCGGCTACAAGTTTGTACACCTCGGCAAAATGATGGAAATGATTGCTAAGGGTATGGACGCTAACGAGGCTCTTGAGAAGGCAAGCGGTCAGTACGGACGTGTTGACGACGCTGCTAAGCTCTTAGACCCCAGACACGAATAATAAAGGAGGTAACGTATAATGGCACTGTTTGAGAGTTATGAAAGAAGAATAGACCAAATCAATGCGGAGCTTGCAAAGCACGGTATCTCCTCAATTGAAGAGGCTAAGAAAATCTGCGACGACGCAGGTGTTGACGCTTACGGCATCACAAAGAGCATTCAGCCGATTTGCTTCGAGAATGCTTGCTGGGCATATACTGTTGGTGCGGCTATCGCTATTAAGGAAGGCTGCAAGAAGGCTGCTGACGCTGCCGAAATGATTGGACTTGGATTGCAGGCATTCTGTATCCCCGGTTCTGTTGCAGATGACAGAAAGGTTGGTATCGGTCACGGTAATCTCGGTGCAATGCTCCTTCGTGAGGAAACAAAATGCTTTGCTTTCCTTGCAGGTCACGAGTCATTTGCTGCCGCAGAGGGTGCTATCGGTCTTGCACGTTCAGCTAACAAGGCAAGAAAGGAAGACCTCAGAGTTATCCTCAACGGTCTTGGTAAGGACGCTGCACAGATTATTTCAAGAATTAACGGCTTTACTTATGTACAGACAAAGTTTGACTACTACACAGGTAAGGTAGAGGTTGTCAAGGAAACCGCTTACTCAAAGGGCGAGAGAGCAAAGGTACGCTGCTACGGTGCGGACGACGTTCGTGAGGGCGTTGCTATTATGCACCTTGAGGGCGTTGACGTTTCTATCACAGGTAACTCAACTAACCCGACACGTTTCCAGCACCCCGTTGCAGGTACATATAAGAAGGAATGTATCGAGCAGGGTAAGAAGTACTTCTCAGTTGCATCGGGCGGCGGTA
>JAFULX010000225.1 GCA_017483065.1 Clostridia bacterium
CTGGTACACTCGAGCAATAACAAATATTGCGTACCTGCTCACTGTTATTTGAAAACTTATGTACCTCAAGCTTTGTATATCTCTTTGCTCCCTTATCCTTGCGTGAAAGTAAAACCGCAGCTGTTATTATCCCCTCATCATCGCTTTCAAGAGGAATAAAATCCAATGGGTCTATTACATCAACCTTTATCTCACCGTCTGCAACATACGGTTTGAAGCACACACCGCCGAGAGCACACGCACGTTCCACCGCAGGACGTAATTTCTCCAGATATTTCTGATAAACACCGTTTATGAACTTACCTCTTGCGTCCTTTTCGTTTACCTCGCTTTTAAGCTCAAGCATTACAAGCCTTGCAAACTCTGCCGCAATGGATACGCCAAGGTTAAGACTTTTTGTATCGCTGTCTTTATTAAGCCAAGCCGCTTTGTTTTGATAGATGTCATTCCAGTTCAAAAGCTCCGCTGCCATTTCTGAAGATATGACACTTCTTTCACGGCAGGCACTCTCAATATCTGCTGCTGAAATAATATTTTTTGCTCTGTTTATAAAATCCCGTATGGTAAACATTCTTATCCGTTCCTCCTCCACAGCGGTTCTGTCGCATAACGTACAGCGTCTATACTGTGGTTATTTTCATCGGGATATCCCGATATTACCTCACCGTTCTTATCTCTCAGATATTCGTACTCGGAAAACTCCTTGTATGTATGAGGACATCTTACAGGGTCAACTATGATACTGCAAAGTGAGAGCAGCCATTTCATTCCTGTCTCGACAGAGCCTGCACCCTTCTTCGCAGCCTTCATCAGATATCCTGCATCACGGAAATATTTCACGCTCTTCTTTTCTGCACTGTCGGCAATAATAAGCTCGTCTTTTGATACAAAGCCGCTCTCCTCAAACATTTCCTGCCATTTCTCGTTTGATATTTTATTGCCCGAAAGCTCGCCGAATATATAAAGCTCTTTCCTGCTTGCCTGATAGTGCATTTTGACAAATCTGTTCGGGTCTGGATACCAGCCCCAGTCCTGACCGTTGTATATTCTGTCGAATATTTTTATCTCATTATCGGTAATCTCTCTTGCAGTAACATTATCGAACACAGCACCGCCGACACCATTTGCAACACCCAGATATTCGTGCTCGTATGCCTCAGGTTTTGTTTGGCGAAGATGCTCGGCTTCTTCCAAAAACACATCACCAAGCCATTCTCTCGGTACGTCCTCAAATGTGTTATGTGTAACAAGCTTTCCACTCTTTGCTTCTTTTGAGTATCTGTTTGCCCAGCTAAGGCTTGACTTTGGAGGGTTGAAGGATTTGAAATTCCAGACCAAAGAGCCGCCTCTGAGTGCCGACTGTTCAATAGAACGCACAGCCTCCTCACCCTTGAATTGGTCAAGCTCCTCAAACCATAAAATCCCTATATATCCGAATTTCGGTTTTATGGATTTTATTTTTGTAGGCTTGTCAGCTCCTCTGAAATATATCTTTTGTCCTGTGCTTTTTCTCGTAATTTCAAGCGGTGAGGTTTTAAATTCAAATTCCTCCTCCAGCCCAGTACTCGAAATTGCCCAGCATATTTGTGCATACACACTGTCCTTCAGTGTATCCTTTACATCTCTGAGAACAAGCCAATGCAGCTGCTTGTTATTCATAAACACCTCAAGAGCTGCCAGAGATACAAACGAAGATTTTGTTGAGCCTCTGCCGCCCTTAAACACATATTCCCTGTGTCTGCTCTCTCTGATGTCCTCAATTATCGGCCCGAATTTTGGAATTACCATTGTATTCGGTATTCTGAATGTACTTTTTCTTTTCACTGTCAGAAATTCCGCCGCTATCGACATACTGCCGCCTCCGTTAATGATATTTTTCCGCCGACAGCTCCCGAACTGCCTGTGCGTGTTCTCTCTTGATAACCTCGTAAGCTGTTCTGTTTGACCTGTCCCATCTGAGCTGCCCCGCTTTTCTGCGTTTTTTGCTCTCTGCACCTCTTTTTATCTTATCAGCCTCCCATTCGGGACAGCTTTTTAAATATGCCGCAACCGTCTGCCGTGTCCGTCCGACAGCCTCCGCTGTTTTTGATATATTTAACCCCTTTTCAAAGTACAGCTTATGTGCTTCCTTTTTCCACAGCTTATCACTCATAACAACCTCCGCATAATTTAACATTTTTGTCGGATTATTCAGGGCGTGACGAAATATTTTGACATTCTGAATGTCAAAAATCCGCCGTACATTATTCCTTTATACTCTCTGCAAACTGTTCTGCAAAGCTTGCAAGTCTGTCTGCAAGTATCGGGTCTTTCTCAAGGATTTCGTTATATACCTGTGCCTTAAACTCCTCCATCGCCGCCGTCGTGCGTTCGGTGAGGTCGGAATATACCTTATCCTTATATGATTTGGTCTTTGTAAGAGCAATCAGTATTTTGGCAGCCTTATCGACGCTTATATCGTCAAATTCCTCCTGTGCCGCCGCAATCTTCTGTGTCAGCCCTGCAGATACCATCTGCAATGCACCCTCGGTATAATCTGCGTTCGGGTTTTGCTTGATAACCTCAATTATTGCCTTTGTCTGTTCCTGTGCGGCAATTATCCTCTGTGCAGCATTCTTCGTTCGCTGTGCATATCTGAATACCGAGCCTACGCTCACCTCATAACCCTGCTGTGCAATATATTCCGATATGTCCTTATATGTATAAGTCACATCAAGCAGCATACCGTCGACTACAAGCTGTACCTCCTTGGGAAGTGCATCGATTTTGGAACGTACTCTCGTCCTCTTTCTTTCCTTTGCCATATGGCGAGCCTCCCTTACAGGCTTATGCCGTCGTCTTTTATAATACCCCTTGCCACAAGATGACCGTTGCCGCACAGTCTTATTTCAATTTCATCAAAATCCAAATCACAAGGCTTAACCTTTGCCTTTGATTCTTTGTCCCTTGTTTCGATATATCCCGAATCATCGAAATAGTCTACTGCGTCCATAATGTCATCAAGCGTCAGCTTATATGCCGAAAGTGTCTGCACAAGCTCAGTTATATCAAACCAGCCTCTTCTGTGACAGGTAAGAATAATCCTCATCACAATACCGTTGTTCTCACGGTACTCCTGTGCCTCCATTGTTTTAAGTTCCTTACAAGCGTCCATTTTATCAAATCCCTTTCTTTTTACTATTTATTTTTTTAATACCTTCATAAGCATACTCTGAAGCTTATCAAGCCGTCTTATAATCTCGCTCTGATTACGGTTATAGTCTTCCTTTTTCACGTATCGTTCCGATACCTCAGCCTTGAACTCCGCAAGGTTCTTCGCCAGCTCCTCGTTTCGCTCCCTGCACTCCCTGTCAGCTTTTCGGTCTTTCTTTATACAATATCCGAAAAACAAAATCTGCATTAAAAGCAATATCCATATATACACCTCCGCCACACTTTCCCCTCCTTCCGCAAAAAAATGGTAGAACTACATCATCTGTTGTAATTCTACCATTAAATATGAAAGCGGTCTGCTAAAGTATTTGAGCAAAATATTTTACTCACTATCAAGAAGCGACATTTGACCGAAAAGCGGCTCATTTCTTTTGTTTTCAGTTTCGGGTTTTACAATTTGACGTATCATTGTTACCGTAAGTCCGTACTTTCTTGCTAACATTCGGTAATTGTATCCGTTAAACTCCTCCAGTATTTTTTTATTACGCAACGGGCGTTCCACTGCCTCCCATTTCGGGAAATATACTCTTTCTCCCGAAAAGATTTTTGCAAGCCGTATTGTATTATCAACTCCTATTGTTTCCGCAATCTGCTCATACGGCTCGGGTAATTCCTCTTTTATGTATTCAGCCATTTTCCCTTCCTTTCTGCTGCATTACAAACGATATAAAATGTACGTGGAAAAGAAGCAAGCAGGTAAGATGTGACGCTTATTTTTCACGTTATACCCTTTCGCAAAGCTTCTTCAATCCCTCTATTATCGCCGAAGCCTGCCTTGCTGTTATCCAAGTAATATTGTCACACCCTGTATATTTTCTGATAAAACCGCTCAGCCTCTCTGGATTATCGTGCCAACCAAGCTCTGCCGCAAGCTTATTGATGAGCCATATTTGCTTATCGGTAATCATTTTGCCGTATGTTTTCGGCTTTGGAGGTCTTTTTCCGAGAAAACCGTCACTGACATAGAGTGCCTCGCTGTCCCTTAGGCTTGAAATATGCTCCGTACCGAACTCCGCAAAAACTCTTGCATAAGCGTCCTCTTTTGATATACCGCATTCACGGCATACCGCCCAGAAGCGTTTTAGTATTCTCTCATTCACTGCATCAAGCCTCCTTACATATTGCTCAAAGTGACGTTACCGTAACCTTTACCTTACCGCCGTTCGCCAGTACCGCTCCACGTACAAAATACGCTGCACAATCCGCCGCCCGAAAAGTGTCCTCCAGTCCTTCCGTTGTCATACTCATTTCCCGTATTTCAGCCTGTGGAAGTGGTTTTCTCCTTGCCTGCGGTCTGTTGATGTTCTTCTCATTCTGTGTCATTTTAAGCTCTCCTCGTAGATTTCCAAGAAATATTTCTCTCCCTCTTTCCTTCTCGCCCCGACAGCCTTTAATGCCGTATCGTCATATTTGCCGAGTGCCTCCTTGTCAATCCGCTCGGACACGATTATACAGTCCGTCATATTATGTGCCTTCAGTGCCTCGATAATAGCACGGATATTCCTCGTGACAATCTCGGTACTCTTGCGGAAACCAACCTTACCGAAAGTGAACTCCTTGGATTTTTTATCTACAAAATCACCCTTTTTTGAGCTTGTCCACTCCTTGATTTCACCCTCAAGCTCGGCTTTACGTTCCATATCGGGTCTTACTTTTTCCTCATATTTTGACTTGATTTCGGCAATTGCATTATTCATACTCACCTCTGCTGCATTTATTCTGACATTTATCTCAGCAATTTCCTTCAACGAAATCGCAACCTCGTCCCACGCTTGAATTTTTCCTGTCTTTCCCATATTTGTTTCCTCCTGTATGTTTATATAATAGCAGCAATCATTGCAAGTATTGCCGCTCCGAACGCACAACCTCTCCATACGCAAACCTCATTGCGTGTCTTGTTATATAGCTTGTGTATTTGCTTTGTGTCAGCATCATTGATAGCCTGCTCGATATCTATGTATGCTTTGAGCAAAAGAGTATTCGGCTGCACTCCTTTTTCAAATGCAGCGTTGATTTGTGCTGCCATATTGTCCCTTATCTCAATCATTCTTGTATTTGTCATTTTTATCTTCCTTTCCTTAGTTTCTGCAAGGTTGAAATAAAATTGTTCACAATGCCGTTTTGAACAGCGACGGCGTACGAAGGTACTCCGAGCTGTAAAAAGCAGTAAGATTCGGAAATTTATTCAGTCTTATCAGTACATCATCATTGAGCTTGCCTTCTGCACCATCTCAAGAGTGACAAGCTCTTCATCTTCTGTCATTCTCTTGACGTTATCCATTGTTCGGGATAAAAGGCGGAAACAACCGCAGCGGTCATTGGTTGCTCTGCGTACCATTTCCGCACTCGCCTTCTCATCAAAATCACGTTCAGCAATATAGCTTACCACCTCATCAGCGTCAAGTCCGCCCAAATCGTACTTAAATGCCACACGGTTTGCAAGTCTTGGCAGATACGTTCCAATCATTCTGCCGAGTGCAGGCTCTCCTGCAAGCACAAGCCCGATTTCCGCTTGGTCAAATATACTACGCAGGATTTCCGCTTTCTTCTGCGTGTATTTGGTAATAAGCTTATCCGCCTCATCAATGATTAAGAGATACCCCTTGTTAGCATTGAAGAACTCTTTGATATTATCCATTCTGTCATTTACGCTGCCCATAATATGCGGCAGTGAAAGACGTCTTTCAATAGCCTTTACAAGGTCCCTTGCTGTCATACTCTCGTTGCATTCGATATATGCCACCTTTGCACCCTTTGCATAGAATTTAAGTGCAAAGCTTTTTCCGAAGTCGCTCCTGCCTGTTATCATTCCAAGTCCGATATAGTCCTGACAGGATTGACATATAGCAATAACGCCCTGTGCGTCCCTTGTGTGCAGCAATCCTCTTGTGGTTGCAACACTGTTCATTTTCCCGTTTTCTCCCTCCTCAAAGGAAAGCTCAAGGTATTTCTCCTCAATCTTCTCCCTTGCCGCAGGTGATACCTCCGCACCCGAAAGATACTGCGACACTGTCGCACGGTTGATGTCAACCATCTTTGCAAATGCAGTTCTGTTGATTCCCTGCTTTTCGAGGAACTGTGATATTTCATTTCTCATAATAGCCTTTCCTCCTTTAACCAAGCTTTTCTAATCGCTCAATAGCCTTTTCCGCCTGAGAACGCATAAAGTCGTTAATGTCCTGTTTTTGCCTGCGTACCTTTCTGCTTTTCGTTGCTTTCAGTGTAAGCTCCTCGATATATTGATTATCTGACACAACTCTCACAACCTTTGCATTTTCGCCTGTAATCTTAGGCAATGCAATACGCTCCTCATACGGTGTTCTGAGTTTCACAATATCCTCCTTGGTTCGTCTGAGCTGCTGCCTTTGATTTTTAATATGCTCTATCAAGGCTGCATCTTCCTTTTCCGCCAGCGGATTAAGCATTTCCGTTCTGTATGCCCTTCCTATCAGATGTCCGTCCGAGGTGTAGCATATAACTGTATTGGTATCGCCTTCATTCATTCGCACAGTAACCTTTTCGCCAATATATGCTGCAAGCTCTGCCGACATATATCTCTGCTTGCCAAGCTCTATGCCTATATTGCTCACCGTTCTTGTAAGCATCGTACCGAGCAGTGACAAAGCATATTCGAGAGGCGGTGCAGGGCAGTCATACCGCTCGGCATTTTTATATACCGCCAGCGGTCGTGGATTTTCCTCGTGCTGTTTGGCAAGACCACTGTGTCTGCGTTCGTGATAATCCTCAAGATATGCCTCAAACATAGCCGCAAACTCGTCCAGTGTGTGAAGCTCGCCACGCTCGAGCATACCCTTGATATCCTTCTTGACCTTTGCGTCCGTCCGAGAGCCTGTCAGAGTTCCCGTATAGCTCGGGAATTTCTTTGAAAATCTGCTGCACAGCGTACCGAAGAACCGCTCCATCTGTGCTTTTGTCCACGCTTGATACGGTAATGCTCTCATATCCGACTCAATCCCTAATGCCTTATAGAAGCCTCGTATTTCGCCGTCTATGTCAAATCTCTGCGTCCTCGGTCTGCCCGTCAGTGTTTGTGCCGTAAAGTCCTTACCGTTATCTATGAGGACTATTCTCGGTACTCCCTGCACGGGACTGCCGCTCTTTGGATACATTCCGTGTATCAGCACCTGCTTTATTACCTCACTGTTCGGCTGCAGGCATATTCCCCAAGCTGCAATGCACCTCGACCTCGTATCAACAAATGCTACAAGATACGGTCTTACTGCCGTTACTGTTCCGTTCGGCTTTGTCACCTGTATCCAGCAGTCAAAGGTATGTGCGTCACCCTGCCAAAGCTCCATAACACGAAGGCTTGATGTATTTCGCAGTCTTTTCTGCATTGTGGTATTCTTCCACTGCCTCTCACCGTCCTTCATCAGCGACGCTGCTCCCGAATATTTTGCCTCAAGCTCGTCGCAGTACCTCTTGACCGTGTTGTATGACGGTATCCATTCCGCACCCTTCATATCTCGGCACAAATCGTCGTACAGAAGCTGCACACTCTGCCTGTTTCTGTGATGCTCCTCACTCGCCCAGAGATTTTCAATCTTCGCCATAATCTCGGGTGTAAGCTTGACGTGCTTGCCCTTTTTGGGCGGTGTGCATAATGCTAATATACGGTAAAACTGATAATTCTGTCCGTCCTGTCCCTCTGCAAGCTCCGCCCATTTTAAGCCCTCATCATATCTTTGAAGGTATCGCCTGAACTGCTTGCCGCTCATATCAAGATGCTCTCTTGCAAAGCTCTCGCAAAACTCTGTAACACCCTTTCGGTGAGCGGTTTTCTGCTCCAGATATTTCTCAATCTCACTGCAAAGTGCGGTCTTTTCCATATATTCTCTCTTGTATTCGTGCATATACCAGCCGATATCAACGTCTGTGTACCACGGCGGCTGCTTATTCTGCAATGCCCTTCTCGCCCTCTCCTGCCGTCTTTTGGCATACATTCGCTGCTTGTACCGCTCCTGTGCCGCCTCCGATAAGCTAGACAGCTCTATATATACCAAATCTTTTCCGCCCGTTGAATTAGGTACATATTTTACCTTATATCCATATTTGAGTGTTGTTTCAGGGCTTTTCTCTGCATCAATTCTTTTGTATATAGTTATATATTGCAGTTGTTCCAACTCCGCAGCTTCTGCAAGACTAAGCCAGATTTCCGTCCGCTCCATTATGCAGCCTCCTTCAAGCCCAAAAGCTTCATAATTCTTCGCCGTACCCTCGGGTATCGCTCCGTGTACAGAATATCCGTAAACATCTGCCGTCTGATATTGTACCTCCTGCAGAACTGCGACTGCGTCATACCCTTGTCAATAAGACTATACTTTATCATCTTTCCGTGTGCTGTCAGCTCTCTCCTGTTCTTAATATCGCATCTCTCCTCATATTTCATAATTTTCTCAAAAGCCATACTACCATCGCCCCATACGCAGCCAGCTCTGCAACCAGTATTACAAGTTTTAATAACTCCATCATCTTATCCCCCTCTTGACAAACTTCACATATTATGCTACTATACTAATACCAAAGGGAATTTTCCCTTCGGTATCTATTCATCGAGACGGCTAATCAGCTCGATTAACGCTCTGATGAAGTTAAGTATGGCGGTAATGAGGACAA
>JAFULX010000226.1 GCA_017483065.1 Clostridia bacterium
ACGTACTTCTCGGCAAGAAGTGCTTCGCACTCAGAATTGCGTCATACCTCGGTATGAAAGAGGGCTGGATGGCTGAGCATATGCTTATCCTCGGTCTCGAAAATCCGCAGGGTGAGGTTAAGTACATCTGTGCTGCGTTCCCGTCAGCTTGCGGTAAGACAAACCTTGCAATGCTTATTCCGCCCGAGTACCTCAAAAAGCAGGGCTACAAGGTATGGACAGTCGGCGATGATATCGCTTGGCTCCAGATTGGCCCTGACGGCAGACTTTATGCAATCAACCCTGAGGCAGGCTTCTTCGGTGTTGCTCCTGGTACAAGTGTAAAGACAAACTTCAATGCACTTGAATCCACAAAGAAGAATACTATCTTCACAAACGTTGCTATCAACAATGATGATATGACAGTTTGGTGGGAAGGTCTTGACAAGAATCCGCCTGTTAATGCAACAGAGTGGAAGGGTGCAAAGGTTAACGGCGTAGAGTTCACAGCAGAAGGCGGCAAGCTTGCTCACCCGAACTCAAGATTTACAGCTCCTGCTGTAAACTGCCCCTGCATCTCCAAGGAGTTCGAGAACCCCGCAGGCGTACCTGTTGAAGCTATCGTATTCGGCGGCAGACGTGCTAAGTGTGCTCCGTTGGTATATCAGTCAAGAGATTGGACACACGGTACCTTCGTTGGTGCAACAATGGCTTCTGAAACAACTGCTGCTGCGGCAGGTGCAGTCGGCGTTGTAAGACGTGACCCGATGGCTATGAAGCCGTTCGTTGGTTACAATATGGCTACCTACTGGAATCACTGGCTTGAAATGGGCAAGAAGCTTGGCGACAAGGCTCCCAAGATTTTCCACGTTAACTGGTTCAGAAAGGACGACAACGACAACTTTATGTGGCCGGGCTTCGGCGACAATATGCGTGTACTTCTCTGGATTCTTGACAGATGTGCAGGCAAGGTTGACGCTGACGAGTGTGCTATCGGTTATGTGCCTAAGGCTGCCGATATCGACGTTACAGACCTCGATATGACAACAGCTGAGGTTGAGGCACTCCTTACAATCGATAAGGACGTATGGCTCGAGGACGTTGAAAATATCAAGGAGTATTTCGCACAGTTCGGCGATAAGCTTCCGAAGGAAATGGCTGACGAGCTTGCTAAGCTGGAGTCAAACCTAAAATAAATAGCAAAAAAGTAGCTGCAAATGTTGCAGCTACTTTTTTGTTTATAAAGAAAAACAGAGCCGCATAAGCGACTCTGAAATTTGCCTTACGCCATCTTAGCGAGCTTAAGAGCAAGCTGAGATTTCTTTCTTGCAACGTTGTTCTTGTGCAGAATGCCCTGCTTTACAGCCTGGTCAAGCTTCTTAACAGCGTTGTTGTAAAGAGCATTTACATTCTCTTTATCATTTGCTTCAACAGCAGCCTCGAACTTCTTAACAGCAGTCTTGAGTGCAGTCTTGTGCATCTGGTTAATCAAGGTTTTCTTCTTGATAACCAAAACTCTCTTCTTTGCAGATTTAATGTTAGGCATTTTGTTCACCTCCGAGTAAATAATACATAATACCCAATTATTCTAACACAAGTTTATATAAAATGCAAGTGTTTTTTTACATTTTTTGAAAAAAATTTTAATCTCTTTTCTTCCTTACCATTGCACCGACCGAAACAGGCTCGTCCGAACGGAATTTCACCGTCATTTCGGCGTGGTTTGCAACCTCTATCGGCTCGTCCAGCTCATTTTTCATATCCTTTACCGTCAATGTCATAAAGGGCTTCTTCGGCTGGATAATCTCCACCTCGTCACCGCTGAAAAAGCGGTTACGCTGTGTGATTGTAACCGTCTTGGTATTTTCATCGTATGCCGTTACCATACCAATCAGGTCATAATCTCTGATATAGGAGCTGTCGGTATAAACCTGTGCCGCCTCGTCAGGCTTACCGAAATAAAAGCCTGTATAATATGGACGGTGGCTTACCTTGCAAAGCTCGTCAAGCTGTTTTTCGTCAAACTTATAACCGTCGGGGTCGTCAAAATAGCGGTCAATTTCCTCACGGTATGCCTTTACCACCGTTGCAAGGTAATATGCTGTCTTTACCCTTCCCTCCAGCTTAAAGCTGCAAATTCCGCTTTTTACAAGCTCGGGTATATGTGCAATCATACACAAGTCCTTTGAATTGAAGATAAAACTTCCACGCTCATTTTCAAAAATCGGCATATACTCATCGGGTCTTGTCTGCTCAACAAGTGCATAATTCCAGCGGCACGGATGTGCACAGGCACCGAGGTTTGCATCCCTGCCCGTCATATAATTCGAGAGCAGACATCTGCCCGAATAGGAAATGCACATTGCACCGTGTACGAACGCTTCAAGCTCGAGCTCCTGAGGTATTCTCGCCCTTATTTCCTCAATCTCAGCAAGGCTCATTTCACGTGCCAGAACTACTCTCTTTGCACCCATTTCGTACCATTTTGCCGCACTGCGGTAGTTTACGTTATTTGCCTGTGTACTGATGTGTATGGGAATCTCAGGTGCGGTTTTCTGCAAAATATCAAACATACCCAAATCAGCGACCAGAACAGCGTCAAAGCCAAGCGGTCTTATCTCATTGATAAAGTCCTCAAACTCGTCAATATCACTGTTATGCGGCAGAATATTGGCTGTGAGATATACCTTCTTCCCTCTTTCGTGGGCATACTCGATGCCCTCTTTCATATCATCATAGGAGAAATTTTCGGCAGCAACTCGCAGGCTAAACGCCTCGCCGCCGATATAAACCGCATCTGCACCGTAGTCAATGGCTGTTTTCAGCTTTTCAAGGCTGCCGCCTGGTGCTAAAAGCTCGGGTTTTGTCATAATTTCATTCCTTTCCAAAATCACATCACATAAGGTTAAAATAGATTTTCACAAATTGCTGTTTTAAGGGTGAGCGGTAAGATGCAGAAATCTAATCCGCCTTCTTTACAGCAACAGTCATTCCATCGCCTAATGGCAAAAGCACCGTTTCAAGCTCCTGCCGCTGCATTTGTGCGGCAATAAAATGACGGAGCCGTTTTACAATGGTTATTTTACGGCGTACTACGTGTTCGGGGTCAGCTGTCATTCCCTTATAAAGAACATTATCCGCAATCAGCAGACCGCCTTTGGATAGCAGGCGGATACAGTCATTCAGCATATGTATATAGTGTGTCTTCGGGCCGTCTAAGAATATCAAATCATACTCACCCGTCAGGGTCGGTACTGTTTCGACCGCATCACAGCAGCGTACCGTTATGCTGTCGGTTTTGCCCGCTTTTTCAATATTCGCCCTTGCACGCTGTGCCATTTTTTCATCAAGCTCAAGCGTTAATATACTACCGCCGTCTGCAAGCTTTTCCGACATCAGAAGTGCCGAATAGCCGATTGCACAACCGATTTCCAATATATGCTTCGGTCTTTTAAGCTCGCAAAGCACCGACAAAAGCCGAGCTGCCTCGGGCAGAATTATCGGAATATCCTCTGCCTCTGCCTCCCGTTCAAGCTCAGCCAAAAAACCGCTTCGTTCAGGCACTCCAGAACGAAGCAGCTCGGTGATATACGGATATACTATCGCATCCTTATCATACTCAATCATTGAACAATTCTCCGCAAAAATCAATTACCTTTTGTTTCATATCAAGAAAGCTTATGCTGTCCGACGACGCACCGCTCGCCATTTTGTGACCGCCGCCGCCAAAACGCATTGCAAGCTCTCCTACGTCATAGCGTCCGTTGGAGCGGAAGGATAGCTTGACCTTATCCTCGGTTTCACGTACAGACACGGCAATCTCACAGCCTGCTGTCATTCGGGCAATATTCACAATGTCACCCATATCCTTTTCCGCAACTCCGAATTTCTCAAATTCCGTCTTGTCCACACAAATCATAGCAAGCCTGCCGCTGTGGTAGGTTTCTACTCTGCTCATAAGTGCACCCTTAAAATGCATTACAGCCTCAGGCTCGGTATCGAACAGCATTCTCGACAGATATGCGTTGTCTATACCCTGCTCCAGAAGTGCCGCCGCAGTACGCATTGTTTTCGGACTTACGTTGGAGTATTTAAAGCTGCCCGTGTCGGAGGCTATCGCAATAAACAGATACTCCGCCAAGGTCTTGTCAAGCTCACAGCCGAGTCCGCATATTACATCGTACAAAATCTCACCGCAAGCCGCTGCGTCGGGGATTACGTAGTTCACCTCGGCAAAATTCGTGTTTGTGATGTGATGGTCGACAGAGGCAGTATGCTTCGCTTTTCGGAAGATTTCCTCCCTGTCGCCGAGCCTTTTGATATCGCCGCAATCAAGGCACAGACAAAGGTCATATTCCTCCCTTGCCTCCTCCTTGAATATGCCGTCGGCATTCATAAAAGAAAGCCTTTGTTCAAGCCTTGCACTGAATATTACATCGGCTGTTTTTCCGAGCTTTCGGAGTGCATACCGCATTGCGAGCGAGCTTCCGACAGAGTCGGCATCCTCGGAGATGTGTCCGAGGATTGCCACGCTCTGTGCATTTTTGATTATTTCAATTAAATCCTTCATAGCCTTAAAGCTCCGAAATAATTCTGTTTATATACGCACCGTGTTCTATCGAACGGTCAAGCTCGAATACGATTTCGGGCGTATGTCTGATATCAATTCTTCTGCCAAGCTCACGGCGTACAAAGCCCGACGCTGATTTCAAGCCCTCGAGTGCCTTTTTCTGTACGTCCTCGTCACCCATTACGCTCACATAAACCTTCGCATAAGAAAGGTCGTTCGTGACCGAAACGGCAACCACGCTTGTCATCAGAGGTATTCTCGTGTCCTTCAGCTCACGGATTATCTGAGCAATGACACGGTGTACCTCCTCGTTGATTTTGTTTATTCTTTCTTTTGCCATAATATATTCCTTTCTGACCAACGCAGTAAAGAACTTATCTTTCTATTTCCTGCATCTCGAAGCACTCAATGATATCGCCTTCCTTGATGTCATTGAAGTTTTCGATACCCATACCGCACTCAAAGTTCTCAGCTACCTCTTTGGCATCGTCCTTGAAACGCTTGAGGCTGGCAAGCTTACCCTCGAATACAACGATACCGTTTCTTACGACACGCACCTCTGCGTTACGGGTAATTTTACCGTCTGTTACATAAGAGCCTGCGATTGTGCCAACACCCGAAACCTTGAATGTCTGACGGATTTCAGCGTGACCGAGGATAACCTCCTTAAATTCAGGGTCAAGCATACCCTTCATAGCTGCCTCGATTTCCTCGATTGCCTGATAGATTACACGGTAGAGTCTGATGTCAACCTCCTGACGCTCTGCTGCTGCGGAAGCACCTGCGTCGGGACGTACGTTAAAGCCTACGATAATCGCATTTGAAGCGTTAGCAAGCATTACGTCCGACTCGTTTACAGCACCCACGCCGCAGTGGATTGTACGTACTCTTACCTCATCATTAGAGAGCTTTTCAAGTGACTGCTTAACAGCCTCGACAGAGCCTTGCACATCTGCCTTGACGATTACGTTAAGCTCCTTCATATTACCCTCGTCAATCTGCGAGAACAGATTATCAAGAGATACCTTAACCGTCTGGTTGAACAGAGTTTCCTTCTGCTCACGTTTTCTTGCCTCAGCAACGTCTTTTGCAAGCTTTTCATCGGTAACAACACTGAATTTGTCACCGCCCGAGGGTACTTCGGAAAGACCGAGAATTTCAACAGGTGTTGCGGGGCCTGCGGTCTTGACACGTCTGCCCTTATCGTTCACCATAGCACGGACGTGACCTACCGCTGTACCTGCAATTACGATATCTCCGACCTTGAGCGTTCCCTCCTGTACAAGCACGGTAGCTACAGGACCTCTGCCCTTGTCGACCTGTGCCTCAATTACAGCACCCTTTGCAGGCTTGTTGGGGTTAGCCTTCAGCTCCTTCATATCTGCAACAAGAAGTACCATTTCCAGAAGTCCGTCAATGTTAATTCTCTGCTTTGCGGAAACCTCAACGCAAACGGTGTCGCCGCCCCATTCCTCGGGTACAAGTTCATACTCTACTAGCATCTGCTTTACTCTGTCGGGGTTTACACCCTCCTTGTCAATCTTGTTGATTGCAACAACTATCGTTACATTTGCAGCCTTTGCGTGGTTTATAGCCTCAATTGTCTGCGGCATAATACCGTCGTCAGCGGCAACTACAAGGATTGCAACGTCTGTTACCTGTGCACCTCTTGCACGCATTGTTGTAAACGCTTCGTGACCCGGTGTGTCAAGGAAGGTAATATCACGCTCGTTCAGACGAACGCTGTAAGCACCGATATGCTGTGTGATACCGCCTGCCTCACCCGATGCAACGGAGGTGTCACGGATTGCGTCGAGAAGTGAGGTTTTGCCGTGGTCAACGTGTCCCATAACAACAACGACGGGCGGACGGGGAACTAAGTCCTCGGGTTTATCTTCTATCTCCTGAAAGAGTATATCCTCCTTGGTGAGAACTATCTCCTTTGTAACCTCAATATCAAAATCAGCGGCAATAAGCTGTGCCGTATCAAAGTCGATTGCCTGATTAACCGTTGCCATAACGCCGAGCATCATCAGCTTTTTGATTACCTCGGCAGGTCCCTTGTTAATCTTCTGGGCGAAATCGCCTACTGTAATTGTTTCGGGTATTTCGATTGACTTAGGCTCTTCCTTCTTCGGCTTTTCAGGCTGCTTCTGCTGCGGCTGTTCCTTTATATTGCTCTTTTCACGGTTAGCCTTTTTCTTACGCTTGTTTCTTGAGTCACCTCTTGCCATATTATCGGTTACCATATCCTCAAGACGTTCACGTGTTTCAATTGTTTCAAGCTCAACCGTCGAGGTACGTGTATCAACATATCTCGATTTCTGCTCTGTCTTGATAACAAGCTCTTCATCGGAGATTTCCTCTGCCACACGCACAGGCTCCTCCTTCTTTTTCTTCATAGGTGCAGGCGGTGCTTTCTTGACAGCAGGCTTCTCTGTCTTTTCTGCCGTTTCTGCTTTCTTCGCAGCAGGTTTTTCCGCCTTTTTCGCCGTCTTCTTCTCTTCCTTAACAGGCTCTGCCTTTTCCTCTTTCTTAGGCTCTTCCTTCTTTTCCTCCTGCTTTTCCTCGGTCAAAGGTGCAGCAGCTTCGTCCTGCAGCTTTTCAGCCTTCGCCTTACGCTTAGGCTTTACAATAGGCTCATCGCCCATATCATACATTTTTGTAAAAATATCAAAAATTATACCGAGCTGTTCCTCATCAAGCTGTGCCGATGAATTTTTCAATGTATGTCCCATACCTGCAAGAGCCTCAATTATCTCTGTGCTTGTTATTTTTAAATCCTTTGCAATATCCTGCACTTTAGGTTGCAATATCGCCATAACTAACCCTTCCTTTCTTCGCTTACCGCAGTAATTTTTTCCTCGATTGCTTTTGCAAGTCCGTCATCGTTTATCGAAATTACCGCTCGGATTTCAGCACCTACCGCACTACCAAGCTCCGATTTTGTAGCATATGTTATATATTTTACTCCGTAGTGCCTACAGCAATCGCAAATCGCCTTACGGCTGTTTTCCGATATGTCCGAGGCAATTATAATAAGTCTTGATTTACCTTGTCTTACCGCTTCCTCACAAAGCTCGGCACCGCCCGACATACGTCCGGCACGCTTGGCAAGACCGATAAGTCCGAGTACTTTATTCATTTTCAAGCTCCTTTGCCAAGCCGTCATATACGCTGTCGGCTATGCCTTGTCTGAACTGCCGTGAAAGAGCCTTCTTCTTTTTTGCCAAAGCTATGCACTGCACATTTTTGCAGATGTAAACACCTCGAGCGGTAATATTCTGCTTTTTGTCAACGCATATACCGTCTGCCGTCTGCACAATTCGGATTAAATCCGATTTTGCCGTTTTTTTCCGACAGCCGACACACATTCTTTCAGGTATGTGCTTCACGCTCTCTCACCTCCGTTCAGGTTTGATTATTTTGCTGAAATATCAATTTTCCAGCCTGTAAGCCTTGCCGCAAGACGTACATTCTGTCCCGACTTACCAATTGCAAGGGATAGCTGATTTTCGGGAACGGTTACTTTTGCTGTCTTTTCGTCGTAGTCAACGTCCACGCTAAGTACCTTTGACGGACTAAGACTTGCCGCAATAAACTCAGCAGGGTCTTCGCTCCACTTTACTATGTCTATCTTCTCGTCCTTTAATTCATCGCCGATTGCCTGAACTCTTGCACCCTTAGGTCCGATACACGCTCCCTGAGGGTCAATATTTCTATCCTCTGCCCAAACGGCAATCTTGGTTCTTGAGCCTGCCTCACGGGATACGCCCATAATCTCGACAATACCGTCGGCAATCTCGGGTACTTCTCTGATGAAAAGTCTTTTTACAAGTCCCGGATGCGTTCTTGAAAGCATAATCTGTGTACCCTTTGTGCCGTTTCTCACATCGGATACATAGCAAAGAAGCATTTGTCCGATTTCATATTTTTCATTTGACGGCTGTTCATTGACGGGCAGCATAGCCTCAAGCTTACCGATATCAACGAAAACATTACCTCTCTCAATACGGCTTATGCGGCCGCTGACAATATCATTCTCTTTTTCGGTAAATTCGCTGTAAATAATTCCACGCTCCGCCTCACGCAAACGCTGTGTTACCACCTGCTTTGCGGTCATTGCGGCAATTCTGCCGAAATCACGGGGTGTAACCTCAATATTGACCACATCGCCTACATTATACACACCGCTGATTTTTTTTGCGTCCTCTAACAGTATTTCCTCCTGCGGGTCAACATAATCCTCTTCCTCAACAACAGTTTTCTGTGTGTAAACGTGTATGCCGCCCTTTTCCCTGTCCATTTGCACCTCGACATTCTGTGCGGAATTGAAATTCCTCTTATAAGCCGCAACAAGCGCCGCCTCGAGTGCGTCGAGGATTGTTTCCTTGTCAAGTCCCTTTTCCTCGCACAGCTCTTCTAATGCCAATAATAATTCCTCATTCATTTTTTCTACCATTCCTTTCTAAAACTTAAAGCTCAATCTTATATATACTGCGTCCTTTTTGGGAATTCCAACGCTTTCGCCATCTGCATCAAGCACGGCAACACCGTTTTCAAAGCCCGAAAGGATACCGCTTATTTCCTTCTTACCGTTTTTCGCCGCATAAAGCTTTGCCTCGACCTCACGTCCGATATAATGCTTAAACTCACGCTCTGTTGTGAGCTTGCGGTCCGCACCTGGAGAGGACACCTCAAGAATATACGCTTCTTTAATCGGGTCGATTTCGTCCATTTTGTCAGAAAATGCTCTCGAGAACACCTCGCAGTCGTCAATGCCGACGCCGCCCTCCTTATCAATGTACAATCTGAGATAATAGTCGCCGTCCTCTTTTTTGTACTCTGCGTGAACTAAAAACACGCCCTGCTTTCTGGCAAGCTCATCACCGATTTTAAATGCAAGCTCCTCAGTCTTGTTTGCCACCTGACCGCCTCCTTAACAGTAAATGAAAGAGTGGACTCCCGAAAAAGTCCACTCATAAGTAATACATTATGAAACTATTGTTATTATACCACGCTTGGCAAAAAAATGCAAGTGTTTTTTGAAATTTCCTTATAAAATTTAAATTATAGGGATTTTTGTGTTCAGATTTTCTGTGTCCAGCCGAATTCGTCAGGCAATTTACCCCACTGGATACCTGTTAAGGTGTCATAGAGCATCTGTGAAACCTCACCGATTTCGCCGTTGTTGATTTGCATAACAAGGTCGCCGTATTTCAGCTCACCCATCGGCGAGATAACCGCTGCCGTACCTGTTCCCCACGCTTCTTCGAGCTTACCTGCCTTATATGCCTCTACAAGCTCATCAATTGAAAGTCTGCGTTCGGAAACCTTATAGCCCTTAGCCTTCAAAAGTTCGATTATGGACATTCTTGTGATACCGCCGAGGATTGAGCCAACAAGTGCAGGGGTTACAACCTCACCGTCAATCTTGAAGAATACGTTCATTGCTCCGACTTCCTCAATGTACTTTCTTTCAACACCGTCAAGCCAGAGTGTCTGGATATAACCCTGCTTAGCCGCTTCCTCCTGACCTTTGAGGGATATTGCGTAGTTTGCACCCGCTTTGGTAAAGCCTGTACCGCCCACAACAGCACGCACATACTTCTGCTCAACAAAAATTTTGACAGGTGCAAGACCGTCGGGATAATATGCACCGACAGGTGAAAGGATAATCGCAAAAATCAGATGCTTTGCTGGGTGAACGCCAACGTGTGCATCGGTTGCAAAGATATACGGTCTTATATAAAGCGACGTGCCTTCTTCGGACGGAACCCAGTCCTTGTCCACATTAACAAGTGCCTTGATAGCCTCAATCGCAAATTCCTCATCAATTTTGGGAATACAAAGTCTTTCGCACGAAACATTCATTCTCGCCATATTCTTTTCGGGGCGGAACAGCTGAATTGAGCCTTCTGCGGTACGGTATGCCTTCAAACCCTCAAAGACCTCCTGTGCATAGTGGAAAACCATAGCGGCAGGGTCAAGCTCAAAGGGTGCATAGGGTACAATTCTCGCATCGTGCCAGCCTTCGCCCTCGTCATAGTTCATAATGAACATATGGTCTGTATAATACATACCGAAACCAAGCTTAGTCTGGTCAGCAGGCTTCTGCTTGGGTGTAGTTGTTTTAGTGATTTTGATTTCCATTTTCAAAACTTCCTCTCATTTTTCCAAGTTCATTCTATATTATATTCCTTTTTTTGCCGCTTGTAAATAGTATATTTTTGATTTTTTCACCAAAATTATTGAAATATCGGAAAAATTACTGTAAAAATGCGAGAAAATTGCCATTTTGAGTGTTTGCACTCTTGACATTAAGGCTTAAAATTGATAAAATATAGAGCAAAGTTTAAAATTAGCCGTATTATTACACAAAACTTGCGGCATTAAAGCCATCGAACACAAACAAGAGGGCATTGTCCGCCGCCACAATATGCGGCAGACGACAATACCATATATAAAAGGAGGAGTTTAGTTTGAAGATGACCGGCGCAGAAATGGTTGTCAAGGCTCTTGAAGCAAACGGCGTTACTACCGTATTCGGATACCCCGGCGCAGCGAACTGTCCCATTATCGACAAGTTCCCAGGCTCGGCTATCAGACATATTCTGGTAAGAAACGAGCAGGGTGCAGCACATATGGCTTCGGGTTATGCCAGAGTTACAAAACGCCCCGGTGTGTGCACTGCCACATCAGGTCCGGGAGCAACTAATCTTATCACAGGAATTGCAACAGCTTATATGGACTCTGTTCCGATGATTGCAATTACAGGTCAGGTGAATTCTACGCTTTTGGGACGTGATGCGTTTCAGGAGGTTGATATCACAGGTGCAACTCACCCGTTCACCAAACATAACTATCTTGTCCGTGACGGACTCGACCTGCCCCGTATAATCGACGAGGCATTCTACATTGCAAGCACAGGCAGACCCGGACCTGTTTTAATTGACATTCCGATGGATTTGCTCAAAGCTACCTATGACTATCCCGAGGAGGAAAAGAAGCCTATATCCATCAGAGGCTATAAGCCTATCGGTATGGGCAAGGCTCACGAAATGCAGGTTAAGAAGGTTGCCGAGGCAATCCGTGAGGCGAAAAAGCCTGTAATTCTCGCAGGCGGCGGTACGGTGCTTTCCAACGCATCAAAGGAGCTTCGCAGCTTTGTAAAATCAACACAAATTCCTGTTGTTGCTACTATGACGGGTATCGGTGCTTTGGAATGCGACAGCAAGCATTACTACGGTATGATTGGCTCACACGGCGTTAAATGTGCAAATGTGCTTTTAAATAACGCAGACCTTCTCGTAATCCTCGGCTCAAGACTCGGCGACCGTTCGGTTGCAAATGCCGCAGGACTTGAGAAGAAAACAAAGATTATTCATATCGACATTGACCCTGCCGAAATCGGCAAAAATCTGTTCCCCGATATCCCTGTTGTAGGCGATATTAAGGACGTATTGAAGCAGCTTTCCACACACCTCGCCGATTATAAGGCGGCGGACGAGTGGACAGAGCAGGCGGAGAAATACCGCTCCGATTTCACCAAGGAGGAAAACACCGAGGATAACGGCTTTGTTAATCCCAGACACTTTGTCAAGTGCCTTTCAAAAAGAGCAGGCGGCAAGGCTTACGTTTCCACCGAGGTTGGTCAGAACCAGATTTGGGTTTCCAACAACTACGACTTTACCGACCCCAGACGTTTCATTACATCAGCAGGCTTCGGTACTATGGGTTATGGTCTCCCTGCCGCAATCGGTGCATCTGTTGCATCGGGTGAAACGGTTATCTCGGTTATGGGCGACGGAAGCTTCCAGATGGATTTGCCCGAGATGGGTACAATGTGTCAGTGGGGTATCCCCGTTAAGATGATTGTTCTGCAAAACCACCGTTTGGGTATGGTTCACGAGCATCAGTTCATCAACTACAAGTCAAATTATCAGGCTGTTAATCTTGACGGCAGTCCCGATTTCTGTAAGTTGGCTGAGGCTTATGGTATTCCTGCCGCAAAAATCAGCGAAAATTCAGAGATTGACAAGGGTCTTGACCAGCTGTTTGCGGACGATAAGAGCTTTATGCTTGTAGTGGAGGTTGACCCCTATGAGCCGACAGGCGGCTCGCTCAATATGCACTATCTGCCGAAGGAGGATAAATAAGATGGAAAAATATACTCTGTCCGTCCTCGTTGAGGATAACTCCGGTGTTCTTGCCAAGGTAGTCGGACTTTTCTCTCGCCGTGGCTTTAACATTCATTCTCTGGCTGTTGGTGTAACAAATATTGACAGTGTTTCGAGAATTACAATCGAGGTTATCGGCGACGAGCTGACGGTTGAGCAGATTTCAAAGCAGCTCAATAAGCTTGTTGACGTAATCAAAATCAAGGTTTCAAAGAGCG
>JAFULX010000227.1 GCA_017483065.1 Clostridia bacterium
ATTTCCTCCTCAGTCATTCCGAATTCACTATTTTCGGCAATCAATGCAAGCAGATTATTTTCCTTGCCCTCCACTTTGACATTACGTCCTGCCTCCATAGAATACTGACGGATTTTCTCGTGCAGCTCCTGACGGTCACCGCCTCGTTTTACGGCGTCCATCATAATATTTTCTGTTGCCATAAACGGAATTTCGCTCATAAAGTGCTTTTCGATAACCTTAGGATAAACCACAAGTCCGTCAACCACATTTATATAAAGCTCCAGCACTGCATCTGCTGCAAGAAATGCCTCAGGTATGCTGATACGCTTATTTGCTGAATCGTCCAGAGTACGCTCAAACCATTGCGTCGCGGCAGTAATTGCAGGGTTGATTGCATCGGCGATTATGTACCTTGCAAGCGAGCCTATGCGTTCGGTACGCATCGGGTTACGCTTGTACGCCATTGCCGACGAGCCTATCTGCGACTTTTCAAACGGCTCCTCTACCTGCTTTAAATGCTGTAAAAGTCTGATATCGTTCGAGAATTTATATGCACTCTGTGCTATTTGCGAGAGAACATTAAGCATTTGCGAATCGAGCTTTCTCGGATAAGTCTGACCGCTTACGGCAAAGCAGGTTTCATAACCCATTTTCTTTGCAATCTTACGGTCAAGCTCTTTGCACTTATTATGGTCGCCGTCGAAAAGCTCCATAAAGCTCGCCTGTGTTCCTGTTGTACCCTTACAACCCAAAAGCTTCGCCTTTGAGAGTATAAAGTCAACCTCCTCCAAATCCATCATCAAGTCCTGAAGCCAAAGCGTGGCACGCTTTCCGACGGTTGTAGGCTGTGCGGGCTGAAAATGCGTAAAAGCAAGCGTGGGCAGCGCTTTATAGCTATCCGCAAATTTTGCAAGCTCGGCAATCAGATTTACAAGCTTCTTTTTGATAAGACGCATTGCCTCGGTCATAATGATAATATCGGTGTTGTCACCCACATAACAGCTTGTCGCACCGAGATGAATAATCGGCTTTGCCTTCGGGCATTGCACGCCGTACGCATAAACGTGACTCATAACATCGTGGCGAACCTCTTTTTCACGTGCTCTGGCAACATCGTAGTTTATATCCTCGATGTGGCTTTTGAGTTCTGCAATCTGCTCGTCGGTGATGTCAAGTCCAAGCTCCTGTTCACTCTCTGCAAGAGCTACCCACAGTCTACGCCAGGTTGTGAATTTCTTATCCTGCGAAAACAGATACTGCATTTCCTTCGACGCATAACGTGAATTAAGCGGCGATTCGTAAGTATTTGTAGCCATAGGCTTTTTCCTTTCTGTTTGAAGAAAATTCCTCCGTATTTTTCCTCTGTTGTAATTGTATTTGCGAAAACTCGACATAACAATACATCATATATTATATTATAATATTAAAGGAAAATCAATATTTATTTCACAAAAAGATTGAATTTAATTAAAAAATACTGTATAATAGATGGTGATTTGATAAAAAGAGGTGCAAATAATGTTCGATAAACTTGAAGCCTTGGAGCAAAGACTTGCGGTTGTAACCGAAAAGCTCTCCGACCCCGAGGTGATTTCCGACCAGCAGGCGTTTCGTGATTATTGTAAGGAAAACTCGGAGCTTACTCCGATTATAGAAAATACCGTGAATATAAAACGGCTAAACAGACGATTGCCGATGATAAAGAAATGCTTGCCTCAGGCGAGGATAAGGAGCTTGAGGAGCTTATCCGTCTTGAGCTTGCCGAAGCTGAAGAAGCCTTGGAAAAATGTTCTGACGAGCTGAAAATTCTCCTGCTCCCCAAAGACCCTAATGACGAAAAGAACGTAATTATTGAAATCAGAGGCGGTACGGGCGGCGACGAGGCGGCTTTGTTTGCGGCTGATTTGATGCGTATGTACTCTATGTATGCCGAGTCAATGCGTTGGAAATTGGACATTTTAAATTCAAATCCCACAGATATCGGCGGTTATAAGGAGGTGTGCTTCTCAATCGAGGGACAGGGTGCATATTCAAGATTTAAG
>JAFULX010000228.1 GCA_017483065.1 Clostridia bacterium
CAAGACCTATCTCGGCAACGGAGGCAAATGATATGGGAATGTTGGGAATTATCGGCGGAATGGGACCTGCTGCGACAGACCTTTTGTACCGCAGAATAATCGACCGCACCGATGCGGAGTGCGATCAGGAGCATCTGGATATGGTGATATTAAATCACGCATCAATGCCCGACCGTACTGCAGCGATTAAAAGCGGCGACACCGATAAGGTGCTGTCCCTGCTTATAAAGGACGCAAAATTCCTCACAGCCGCAGGTGCGGCAGCAATTGCAATACCGTGCAACACCTCGCATTATTTCTATGACGAGCTGCAAGAGCAAACGGAAATTCCTATCATAAATATGGTGCGTGAAACGGCACGCTTTGTCCGTGAAAAGGGCAGAAAAAAGGTCTGCGTACTGGCGACCGATGGTACGATTATGACAGGCATTTACGAAAAGGCACTGTCTGCCGAGGGCGTGGAATACCTTGCACCCGATGAAAACACACAGAAGCTTGTTATGAAGATTATCTATGAGCAGGTGAAGAAAGGCTTCCCTGGTAACGAGGAGGATTTCAGAGAAATACATCATTTCATCAAGGCGAACGGCTGTGACGGTGCAATTCTTGCCTGTACCGAGCTTTCGGTATTCCGTGAGGAGGCGGGACTTACCAATTTTTATACAGACGCACTTGAGGTTTTGTGTGAAAAATCAATCCTGTACTGCGGTAAGCAGCTTAGGGAAATGGTATAAAGGAGAAATGATATGAAATATCAATTGAGCGAGTACATTGCATTGCTTGAGAAAAATAAGCTGATTGTAGAAAAAAGCATCTCGTCCGACACCGAAATTTCGCATATTTCCTATAATTCGCAGGATATTACGGACGGCACGCTCTTTATCTGCAAGGGAGTACATTTTAAGGACGAGTACCTTAATGACGCAGTTAAAAAGGGTGCGGTCTGCTATATTTCCGAGCGGAAAATGAACGCAGAATGTGACTATATAATTGTAAATGATGTAAGAGCGGCGATTTCTCTTGTTGCCGATATGTACTTTGAGCAGGCATGGGATAAAATCGGACTTATAGGCATAACAGGCACAAAGGGTAAGTCCACAACCACCTATTTTATGCGTTATATCCTTGACGAGTATATGAAATCGCAGGGAAAGCCGCTGTCGGGCGTGATTTCGTCGATTGATACCTTTGACGGTGTGGAGAATTTTGAGTCGCATTTGACAACGCCTGAGCCGATTGAACTGCATAAGCATTTTGACAATGCGGCAAAATCGGGACTTTCCTATATGACTATGGAGGTGTCGAGTCAGGCACTCAAATACGGCAGAGTTTCGGGAGTAACCTTTGATGTCGGCTGTTATCTTAATATCGGCTATGACCATATAAGCTCAGTTGAACACCCCGATTTCGAGGATTATTTTCATTCCAAGCTGAAGCTTTTTGCACAGTCGAAAACCGCCTGCGTCTGCCTTGACGGTGAACGCACCGATGAGGTTATTGAGGCGGCAAAAGCGGCGCAAAGGGTTATCACCTTTTCAAGCAATGACGAAAATGCCGATGTTTACGGCTATAATATAAGAAAGTCGGGCAGTGATACTGTATTTAATGTAAGAACTCCGAATTTTGACGGAGAATTTACCCTCACAATCCCTGGACTTTTCAATGTGCAGAATGCTCTTGCGGCGATTGCGATTTCGATTGCGCTCTCTGTTCCGCAGAAGCATATCTATGCAGGGCTGATGAAGGCACGCTCCGACGGACGTATGGAGGTTTACTCCAATGCGGACGGCAAGGTGGTCGTAATCGTCGACTATGCACATAACAAAATGAGCTTTGAAAATCTCTTTGATTCTGTTATGAAGGAGTTTCCGAACAGGAAAATTTATACTGTATTCGGCTGTCCGGGTAATAAGGCACAGAACAGACGCCGTGATTTGGGCGAAATTTCAGGCAGATTTTCCGATAAGGTTTTCTTGACTGAGGAGGACGCAGGTGAAGAGCCGATAGTTAAAATTTGCGAGGAGATTGCGGAGTTTGTGGAATGTGATTACGAGATTGAGCCTGACCGTGGTGAGGCAATCCGCAAGGCGATTTGTGAAGAGGAAACCCCGAGCCTCGTGCTTATAACGGGCAAGGGCAACGAAACCAGACAAAAGCGTGGTACGAGCTATATACCCTGTCCGAGTGATGTCGAGTACACCAAGAATTACTTAAAAGAATATGATATATCCCATAACCTTGACTGCGAGGAAAAAATCAAGGGTTTTAGGGAGCTGCTTCCGGCACTCAAACGTCTATATAATAAAAAGATAGTCGTTAAGCTCGGGGGCAGCGTGATGGACGATAAACGCCTGTTTGAGGGTATTTTCGATGATATTGCAATGCTTAACTCGGCAGGTGCAAAGGTTGTGATTGTTCACGGCGGGGGTAAAAGTATTACTGCACTTTGTGAGCGGCTCGGTATTGAAACAAAGTTTGAAAACGGTTATAGGGTTACAAGTCCCCATGCGGCGTCTGCGGCAGAAATGGCGTTGTCAGGAAGTGTCAATAAGTCGATAGTTGACCGTCTGAAAGCGGAGGGAATAGAAGCGGTCGGCATTTCGGGCAAGGACGCAGGACTTTTAAAATGCGTAAAAAATGAAAAGCTCGGCTCGGTCGGAAAGGTAATATCGGCTGATACAGAGCTTGTGGAACTGCTTTTGGGTGCGGGATATCTTCCCGTGATATCCCCCGTATCCTCCGACGAACTTTGCGAAACGCTCAATGTCAATGCAGATGATGCGGCACTTGCGGTTGCGGAGGGACTGGGTGCGGACTCGCTCGTGTTTGTGACCGATGTGGACGGACTTTTGCTTGATGTTAATAATGAAAAGACTCTTGTCGGCTGTATCAATGTTGAAAAGGCGAAAAATCTGATTGACAATGAACTTATCGGCGGCGGTATGCTGCCCAAGCTGAAAAACTGTGTCAAATGTATCGAAGAAGGAGTGAATGAGGTTAGAATTTTAAACGGAAAGACAAGATATAATCTTATCACAAGCTTTATTTCTCCCGAGAATATCGGTACGACAATTAAATTAAGATGATTTTTATAGTCAAAACCACCAAACGCAGTGCACGATTTTGTGCACTGTGTTTGGCGAAATAGACATATCTAAAAAAAATTGAAAAAAATTAAAAAAAAGTGTTGACAAGGAGGGAGAGATGTGGTAATATAATAAAGCTGTCGCC
>JAFULX010000229.1 GCA_017483065.1 Clostridia bacterium
ACATACGGCGATGTCAGAAATATTGACGATGTGAAGGCTATGGCGGACGCAGCGGTTGCCGAGTTTGGCACGATTGATATTTTAGTAAATAACGCAGGTGTCACAAGGGATAATCTGATGCTCAGAATGAGCGAGGAGGACTGGGATCTTGTGCTTGATATAAACTTAAAGGGTGCATTCAACTGCATCAAAACTGTGGTAAGACCTATGATGAAGCAAAAGGGCGGCTCGATTATCAATATTGCTTCGGTGGTAGGCGTTATGGGTAATGCAGGTCAGGCAAATTATTCCGCATCAAAGGCAGGTCTTATCGGACTAACAAAGACTACTGCAAAGGAATTTGCGAAAAAGGGAATCCGTGCAAATGCGGTTGCCCCAGGCTTTATCGCATCTGCAATGACCGACAAGCTTTCCGATGAGGTTAAGGCGAAATATTTTGAGTCCATACCCCTTGGCGAGTTCGGTGCAACAGAGGACGTGGCAAATGTTGTAGCATTCTTGGCGAGCGATATGTCATCTTACGTTACCGGTCAGGTAATAAATGTTGACGGCGGCCTTGTTATGTAATATAATGGAAGAAGAAACTTGAAAGGAGGTGACTGTAATGGAATTTGAGAAGGTAAAGGGCGTAATCGTTGACCAGCTTGGTGTTGACGAGAGCGATGTAACAATGGAGGCTAATTTCGTTGATGACCTTGGTGCGGATTCGCTGGATATTGTTGAGTTGATTATGGGATTGGAAACAGAGTTTGACCTCGAAATCCCCGATGAGGACGCAGAGAAGATTGCGACCGTTGGCGATGCTGTTAACTACATCAAGGAAAGAGCATAAGCCTCAATTACGCATATGTGCACCGCCTGAATTTAAAGCGGTGCACAAGAGTGCGTTTTTAAGAAGAAATTTCACTCGTTTTTTGAGTATATATAGATAACCCCGAAAGGAGATAATTCTATGAAAAGAGTTGTTATAACAGGTATCGGCGCAATAACTCCGATTGGAAATAACTGTGCCGATTTCTGGGCGGCTGTAAAGGCAGGCAAGAGTGGCGTCGGCAGGATTACGAAATTTGACGCTTCCGAGCTTAAAACTCAAATTGCAGCTGAGGTTAAGGATTTTGACCCGACCACTGTTATTGATAAAAAGGAAGTCCGCAGAATGGACTTGTACACACAGTACACTATGGCTGCGGCGACCGAGGCGTTTGAAAGCTCGGGACTGGATATGGAAAAGGAAGACCCGTGGCGTGTTGGTATTATTTCAGGCTCGGGTATCGGCGGTATTGAAACCTTTAACGAGCAGCACACCGTCTATATGGAAAAAGGTCCGTCAAAGGTAAGTCCGTTCTTCATTCCGATGATGATTTCAAATATGGGAGCGGCTCAGGTTGCGATTAAGTACGGTATGAGAGGCGTCAACTATAACGTGGTTTCTGCCTGTGCTTCAGGTACTCACGCAATCGGTGATGCGTTCCGTCAGATTCAGTACGGCACAAACGATGTAATACTCGCAGGCGGTGCAGAGGCGGCGATTACGCCGATTTCTATGGCAGGCTTCTGCAATATGAAGGCACTTTCCACAAGAAATGACGACCCCGAAACAGCTTCACGTCCCTTTGATGCAGACCGTGACGGTTTTGTAATGGGTGAGGGTGCGGCATATGTGGTGCTTGAGGAGCTTGAACACGCAAAGGCAAGAGGTGCAAATATTTTATGTGAGCTTGTCGGCTACGGTGCAACGGACGACGCATATCATATGACAAGTCCTATCCCTGGCGGCGAGGGCGGTGCAAAGGCAATGAGCCTTGCGATTGAGGACGCAGGTGTTGACGTTACTGCAATTGATTATATCAATGCACACGGCACATCTACAAAATATAACGACAGCTTTGAAACCTCGGCAATCAAGTCGGTATTCGGCGACTATGCCACAAAGCTTGCAGTAAGCTCGACCAAGTCAATGACAGGTCATCTGCTCGGTGCGGCAGGCGGCGTCGAGGCCATTGTGTGTGCACTTGCAATCAAAGACGGTTATATCCCTGCAACCATCAACTATAAGACTCCCGACCCAGAATGTGACCTTGATATCGTACCCAATGTCGGCAGAAATGCTGATATCAAATACGCTATGTCAAATTCGCTCGGATTTGGCGGACATAACGCAACTATTGTGCTGAAAAAGTTTGAAGATTAAAAATGACAAAATCCCCCTTTGAAAAAAGCGGGGGATTTCGTTGTATAAAAAATAATTTACGAGGAGCAAAAAAATGATTGCAGAAAAGATTAAAAATCCCGAACGCTTCAATGCGGTTCTGACCGAGGAAATTCTAAAAGGTGCGGCAGAGCAGGCAATGCGTATTATGGATAAGGACATTGACGAATTTTTCGGCTATGACAAGTTCCCGTCACATAACAGCACAGACGGCTATTACGATGCCGAGGAAAATGACGACGGCTGGAATACAGGCTTCTGGAGCGGTATGCTCTGGCTCGGCTACGAGCTTTCGGGCAATGAAAAATTCCGCAAGGCTGCTGAAACACATATTGATTCCTTCTATGAAAGAATTGACAAGAAACTCGGCGTAAATCACCACGATATGGGATTTTTGTACACGCCGTCCTGCGTTGCGGCATATAAGCTCACGGGCAACGAAAAGGCTAAGGAAGCTGCAATTATGGCGGCAAAGCACCTTATCACACGCTTCAACGACAAGGCCCAGTTCATTCAGGCTTGGGGCGATGTGGGTGCTGCCGACAATTTCCGTCTTATCATTGACTGTATGCTAAATATCCCCTTGCTTTATTGGGCATACTCGGTAACAGGTGATAAGGAGCTTGACGAAAAGGCATACAAGCACTACAAGACCACTATTTCCAACATCTTCCGTGAGGATGGCTCGTCATATCATACATATTTCTTTGATAAGGATACGGGCAAACCCATTAAGGGCGTAACACATCAGGGCTGGGCTGACGATTCTTGCTGGGCAAGAGGTCAGGCTTGGGGTATTTACGGACTTGCTCTTACAAATAAGTATCACTTTACCGAGGAAAGCGTTCCGACCTTTGAGGCTGTGCTTAATTTCTTTGCAAACCGTCTGCCCAAGGATAACGTACCCTATTGGGATATGATATTCACCGACGGCGATATGGCACGTGACTCAAGTGCCGCTGCAATTGCAATCTGCGGTATTCTTGAAATGATTAAGTATATCAAGGACGAGGAAACAGTACAGCTTTACAAAAAGATTGCCGACACAATGATGCTTTCGCTTATCGAGAATTATGCCGTTCGTGACGACGACAAGTCGAACGGACTTCTGAAGCGTGCGACCTATCACTATAAGGGCGGCATCGGTGTTGATGAATGCAATATCTGGGGTGACTATTTCTATATGGAGGCTCTTACAAGATACCTCAAGAAGGATTGGGAGCTTTATTGGTAAAACATACTGCGGAGGAGGGCGGTTTTTCCGCCTTCCGCTGCGGGTTTCAGGACTGATTTCGCCGTGTACGGGATAATACCCGTTCAGGGCGAAGCAAGTTCTGGTATCATTTATAGAACGAGGATTTGAAAATGACGGAATTTGAGAAAAAAATAGGCTACGAATTTAAAAATAAAAAGCTGTTGACGCAGGCACTTACTCACAGTTCATATGCCAATGAACGCAAGGTCGGAAATAACGAAAGACTTGAGTTTCTGGGTGATTCGGTGCTTGGCTTTATAACTGCCGAGTATCTTTTCACACGTCTTAAAGGCTCGCAGGAGGGGAGCCTTTCCAAGCTTCGTGCATCACTTGTGTGCGAGCAGTCGCTTTATGATATTTCAAAGAAAATTGACCTTTCGAGGTATATACTGCTCGGTCACGGTGAGGAGCTGGGCGGCGGCAGAGAACGTCCGTCGGTTGTGTCCGATGCGTTTGAGGCGGTTTTGGCGGCGATTTATCTTGACGCAGGTCTTGATTTTGCAAGAGAATGGCTTTTGGGCGTAATGAGCGATGCGTTTGAGGACGCAATATCGGGTAACCGCAGCCGTGATTATAAAACCGAGCTTCAGGAGTATCTGCAACACATAAAGCGTAACAGAGCAAGCTATCGTGTGGCTTCCGAAAGCGGTCCCGACCATAACAAGTACTTTGAAATTGAGGTTGTGCTTGACGGCAGAGTGCTTGCCCGTGCAGGTGGTACGAGCAAGAAGGAAGCGGAGCAAAATGCGGCACAGCTTGCACTTAAAAAGCTATGAGATACTATAATATACCGATTTTTGTACCGCATTACGGCTGCCCGTTCGATTGTGTGTTCTGTAATCAGAAGCATATCACGGGCGAGGGTGAAGTACCGAGCGGCGAAAGAGCGGACAAGATAATCAGAGAGCATCTTGAAACACTACCCAAAACAGACAGGATAATTGAGGCAGCGTTCTTCGGCGGCAGCTTTACTGCGGTGGAAACCTCTTTGCAGGAGGAACTTTTGGCGGCGGCATATGAATTTGTAAAATCGGGTGAAATTGATGGAATACGGCTCTCCACACGTCCTGATTTTATAAATGATGAAATTATGCAGCGGCTTATATCCTACGGTGTGACTACTGTGGAGCTTGGAGTGCAGTCGATGGACGACGGAGTGCTTTTTGCTGCAGGCAGAGGTCATACTGCGACCGATGTTGAAACGGCGGTAAGGGTTATAAAAAAATATCCCGTAAAGCTCGGACTTCAGATGATGACGGGTCTGCCGTCCGATAATGATGAAAAATCCATTGCAACAGCAGAAAAAATAATTGCATTAAAGCCTGATTTTGTACGTATTTATCCAACGCTTGTAATACGTGATACAAGGCTTTGCGAGATGTACGGACAAGGTACATACCGACCGCAGGAGCTTGAAGGTGCTGTATCGCTTGCAGCACGGCTTATGGAAATGTTCAGGAAAAATAATATAACGGTGATACGTGCCGGACTTGCCGCAACCGAGGAAATTTCTCCGAACGGAGCACTCGTTGCAGGTCCGTACCACAGTGCATTCGGTGAGCTTTGCGAGGGCGAGCTTTTCTATAACAAAATGCTGGACAGCCTTTCGGAGGGCAAAACTGCCGTCTTTGCGGTTAATCCGAGGGACATATCCAAGGCAATCGGCAACGGTGCAAGGAATATGACAAGATTTAAGGAACAGGGTATCAGCGTGAGCCTTATTCAGGACGAGGCTGTACCCTTGGGTGAAATTGTACGGAAGGATTGAGATAAGAGTGTATTTGAAGAAGATTGTTATGCAGGGCTTCAAGTCCTTCGCCGACAAGACGGTGATTGAATTTGAGGAAGGCATAACAGCGATTGTAGGTCCTAACGGCAGCGGAAAGAGCAATATCCTTGACGCACTCCGCTGGGTAATGGGCGAAATGAGTGCAAAAACCCTGCGTGGTGCGAATATGCAGCAGATAATATTTTCGGGTACCGAGTCGAGAAAGCCGCTGAATTTTGCGGAGGTTAGCCTTGTGCTTGATAATACCGACCGTGCTTTTCCGATAGATTTTGACGAGCTTGTTGTTACAAGACGTGTTTTCCGCTCGGGCGAGAGTGTGTATATGATTAACA
>JAFULX010000021.1 GCA_017483065.1 Clostridia bacterium
CGAACGAAGTGAGTCGCTGCCCAACATCAGGAGCCAAAACCTGAATGATACTGGAGGTATCGTTTAGGTTTTTTGTTTAGAATGAAGGTCCACATCTGTATGTATGTGTGTGATAATTATATATAATTTATAAGTACCTTTCTTTTGACACAAGCTAAAAGCTACATAGAGGATATTTCTGTGCTTAAAGAAAAATATAAAGATGAAATTGATATCAAAATAGGTTTTGAGATAGAATATTATCCAGATGAATTTAATAATATGCTTAAAAATGCGATTGATTTGGGTGCAGAATATTTAATCTTGGGTCAACATTTTTTGGGCATTTATGAAGGCAGAAATTATCCCAACGAGCTGTTTTGGCGTATTGTTGTCAAGTCCCAAGCCCCTGTAACCTTCGGATTTGACGCACACGACCCTGAATGTGCTTTTGACGGAGAGTCCTTGAAAATTGCCGAACAAATGGTCAGTAACTATAAGCTTAACTACATTGGAAAACCTGAAATATTGTCTATCAAGGATATTTTGCTTCCCGATCTCGACTAAAGCACCCAAAGGCTTGATATCAGAATACCAACTCTTACCTCCACAGGTATAGATGCAGGAATAGATATTGACTACGCCAATCCCGCAAGAAACAAAGAGCGAATTGATATACTCCACGCTCATGGCATTAAGGTAAATGTATGTACCTGTGACAAGGCAGAGTTGGCAAGAGAGCTTATTAATTTTGGAGCTGACTTTATAACCACAAATATTCTTGAATAATTTTACCGACATATTAATCCTTTTTGTTTTGCCTATAATTTGCACATCAAAACCAGCAATTAAGTAGTGAGCAGTGCTTCTATATTTTAAGCCTAATGTTTGATAGAGAAAAGGAGAAGTGAAGGAAACGTCTGCTGTTTATTTGTTAAGCATGCACATTCACAAGGTGAAGCGGTGTTTTTGATAGTGTTGGTATTTATACAAATATATTGACAATTATTGTCAAAAAATGTACAATTAAATAAGAAGGTTTATGAGGGGGATAACAAAATGATAAAAGAAATTATGAATAAATTTGTAATTGAGAACGCTGTTGAGCTTGTCAGGAGCTTTGTGAACTATGTTATAAACAAAAAATATGCCAAATGCACTTCATATGAAAAATACTTGATTAATTCGTGTAAAAGAAAATGCTTTAATAATGTTCATCTTTCTGATGTTGAAATAATGTATATATTTAAAGAAAATGATTTAGATAGAAATATAGTGTCATTAGATGTTGAATATATCTTAAAAGGAACGGCAAATGAAAAAATAAACGATCTTGTAGTTTATTTTAATATGAAAGAATTTAATGTTAAAAATATTAGCATAAAAGCTTATGATTGTGCTAATGGAGAAGAGAAAAGTGTTACAGCAGCCATTTTATCGAAAGATAGTAAAATAGATTTTTGTGATAACGGAGCTTATTGGAAAATTCCTTTCTACGATAGAAATCCCGGACATATGGACGAAATATCGACAAAAATTGTGGTGAGCTGGAAGAGGTTTTGCCCCGTAGGCGAGGTTGCAACACTTATTGTCGATCCAAGAAATTATTCAAAAAGTATTAATAGTTTGACGATTACTGTTAAAAATGAGGCAGATAGTTTTGATATTGAGTACATAAAACTGTCTGAATATAACAGAAAAACGAGAAAGCCTGACAAGAACGGTAGGGAATATGATATCTATAATATAGGCAATGGCTCTGATTCAGATGAACTAGTCAGACAGAAAAAACTATTAAAGAATGAGATAAATGAAAACATTGTATTTCTTATGAAAGTGAAATGTTAATAATTGTATAACAAAAGAAGGCAAAGATGTAAGTTTTTGATAAAATAACACCGATATAGAGATTTCAAGACGTATCAAAATAAACTGAGGTTTGTTTTGGTGCGTCTTTTTTATTGTTTCCGCATTCTTTGCTGAAATATTAAGAAAAAAAGCAATAATAGGCTTGACAGGTACAAACTTTTGATATATAATCAAATTATTAAATAAAATAATGATAAATTAACAAAAAGGAGCTAAAGATGATACTTGCGAAAATTCAGGCGAGAAAGAATTTTATGAGCAAAACTGAAAGAAAAATTGCGGAAGTAATTCTAAAAGACCCAGAAAGCTTTATAAAATATTCAGCCATAGAGTTGTCTTCGATTGCAGAGGTTTCACAGGGAAGTATAAACAATTTTTCCAAGAAATTTGCTGATGGAGGTTATGCCGAACTCAAGGTAAAAATTGCAACTGAGCTTAAATCATATAAGGAAAGCTATACTGATGCCACAATGGCTGATGATTCAATATCGGAGATAATGAAAATTTCTGCAAAAAACATATCTACTGCGTTTTTGCATACTCAACAAATCAATAGTGAGGAAAGCTTGAGGAACGTGTCTAAGCTGATTATGGGTGCAAAAAAAATCGAGGTTTACGGAATTGCACAATCGGGTGTTGTGGCAGAGGACTTTGCATATCAGCTTTTAAGACTCGGTTATTCTGTGAAATGCGTTACCAAAGCTTTGATTTGTCCTGTTTCTGCAATGGCATTGGACAGTGATTCGCTTGTAATTGCTGTATCGATTACAGGACGTACAAGCGATGTTTACGATGGTGTCAGAATAGCGAAAGAAAACGGTGCCAAGTGTATTTGTATTACAAGAAATGATAAGAGTCCCGTAGCGAAATTGTGTGATGAGGTACTTGTTGTGTCGCAGGGCAATGATGAGCTATGCAGTTATGTAGATACAGTAAAGCTTTGTGAATATTTTTTGATTGATGCAATTTGTTCATATATACGCTGCCATATGACAGATGATGAAAAGCTGCGTTATACAAAAATAGTCAATATACTTAGTGCTCATATTATGGCGGGATAGAGAAAAATGAATTTTTTTAGTAATAAAGAGGCAATAAAAGCCATATATATTGGATTTTTATGCACAGTTTCGTATTTGGGCTGTTATTTCGCAAGAAATATTTTGGGTGTTGTGACACCGCAGATGCTTGATGAAAACATACTTACCATTGAAAGTATAGGTGCAATGTCTACGGGTTTTATGATTTTGTATGCCGCAGGACAGCTTGTAAACGGAAGAATAGGGGATATTATCAAAACAAAGTATATGGTGAGTGTCGGAATAGTTTTTGCAGGAATATGCAATATTATAATTGCTATGACGGACTCTCCGACAGCAGCAATATTTGTGTATAGCTTGAGCGGGTTATTTTTGTCTATGATATATGCACCCATAATGAAGGTTGTTGCTGAAAACACACTTCCCGTATATGCCTCAAGATGCTCTCTCGGCTTCGTGGTAGCTTCGTTTTTAGGCACACCTCTGGCTTCGGTTATGGCGATATTTTTCAGTTGGAAGCTGGTCTTTATCATTTGCGGTTTCAGCTTGATTTTGATAGGCATTGTGGCTTTTTTAGCTTTTTCAGCTCTAGAAAAGAAAGGCGTTATACGCTTTGGCAGAGCAATAAAAGATAAAAAAGGCAGTTTTGATTTAAAGCTTCTCATCAATCGCTCTATTATAAGATTTTCCGTTATTGCTATACTTACAGGCATCATAAGAACATCTGTTGTATTTTGGATACCTACATATTTGACAGATTATCTTTCGCTCACACCCGAGGCTGCTGCGGCAATATTTACGGTTATGACTCTTTTGAAATCTGCGTCACCCTATTTGAACACACTCATTATGTATGAGATGGTTTTCAAAAGAAATATAAATGCAACGATATTTTTTATGTTCCTGACAAGTGCAATCTCATTTTTGTGTATATATTTTATAGATAACACGGTGATAAATATGGTATTTATGACGCTGGCACTTTTAAGCTCGGCAGGTGCTTCCACAATGCTGTTTTCCGTATATTGCCCGAGTCTGTATGATACGGGTATGGTTTCGACTGCAACAGGCTTTTTGGATTGTATGAGCTATCTGGGTGCAGCGGTCGCAAACTTTTTATTTGCAAATGCAATCAGCACTATCGGCTGGGGAAATTTGATTTTAGTGTGGGCAGGACTTATGGCTGTCGGAGTGTTTACAGGAATAAGTAAGATAAGGCTGCATACTTAATACAGTTCAAATATTAGTCTGCATAAACCTTGCTTTGGCGGGAAGAATATTTTTGAGGTGATTTGAAATGGCAAAGCAGGGAATGAAACGAATAGACCGCACTCATACAAAACCGAGGAATGATGCACCGCCTGTACCCGAAATTCAGGGAAAGGCGAAGCACACAAATACGAAAGCAAATCCAATAATAGAGGGTACAAAATCGCCGTCGCTGAAGGTTTATCACAGCGTATCCAACGCAACCGAAAGACCGATATCATCGGTATATCCCGTGATTGATAACGATTTGGCAAGAGATAATGTTGAAAACGACCTTTCTGCGGCGGATTTACAGGATTTGTAACAGAAGAAAAGAGCCGAAAGCACATAAGCTTTTGGCTCTTTATAAATTACCCGAATAAGGAATACATAAAAATCATTATTACAAGCAGCGGAACAAAGAAAATTGCAAGAATACTCATTGCATTGCCTGCAAGATAGAGCAGAATGTCGGGCGGCAAAAACCGCATCATCATAAGCCCTGTAAGCAATAATCCCGAGCATACTCCTCCTGCTCCGACAGCCGAAATAATGGTTGAGTCAGCAAAGGAAAGCAGCGTTCCTCCGACAAAAAGTCCGAAAATCAGAAGCATAATAAATTCTGACGAAACGCCGAAATAATCAGCTATTCTTGTCGGACCGATGATTGCGAACACAGCAGGCATAGTAAATCCGAATATAATCGGAATTATCTGCACAACCCGTGCAATAATCGTCACGATAACCGCAAGCACAATTATAACTCCTAAAATTGACAGAACAATATCTAAAATTCCCATAATATATCCTCCCTTATGAGGAATTATAGCATTAACGGCGAATTTTGTCAACCTTTATATCTGCTCGGCGGACATAAATTATAAAAACAAGAATGTTTGCGTTCACAAATAATAACTTTTGTCCATTCTCCGCAGCATTCACATAAGTCTAACTCTTTGGATATTATGTATCTGCTTTCTTTATGATTTGTATTGTTCATTTTGTTCCAACAGTTCAGGCAAATTTCAGCCATAATAAAAACCTCATTTCTATAAAATAATTCTCATACAAATGCTCGTCTGCACTTATATAAGTGCAATTATAGCATAAATTAAGTATATAATCAAGGAAAATATACTTATATAGGTGCAATTATGGATATTTGTTACGAGAAACAAGTAGGGGAAAACATACGCCTACTTAGAAAGAGAAATAAGCTTACACAAGACCAATTAGCGGCAAAGCTTCAGGTTTTGGGTTGTGATATTACAAGGAGTGCACTTGCTAAAATAGAGGTTGGGCAACGACATCTATACCCTGATGAAATTAAGGCACTAAAACAAATTTTAAATGTTCCTTATGAAAGTATATTGAGTTAAATTTGAAATACAGAAAGACCAAAACAGATACTCGCTCGGGTATCTGTTTTTTGCTTTAAAATGGCAAGATTTGTATAGTCATAGCAATTTTTGAAGCAACATACGTGTAGACAAAGGGCAGTATATTCTATATAATTATATCGGGAATATGACTTTCGGAGGAATGATTATGAGCTATACAATCGAAAAGGGAAAAATAGTATCAAATGACGGAGTTCCTGTTCTGCCGAGATGGTTTTGCGATGATTTGATTGCATTTGAGGTTGAAAAGAGAGGCATCTCAAAGATTGAGTATTTCAACAGAAGTACAAAAGGCTCGGAGAAGGTTTTTGTTGATGATTTGTGGGGCGGAATGAAGTTTTACATAGAAAATAACGGCTGTCACAACTCGCAGAATATCAAGGAATGTGAGGTTATGCCTTACGGCTTTTCGGGAAAATGGCACTACGGCGACTCTGTTTTTGCTTATGAGCAGAGGGCGGTAAACAACAGTATAATCATTTCCCTTAAACCGCTGTCCGATATTGAAAAAAACCTTAAATTTTCGTTGGAGTTTTATGACAATTTCAGGCTGCTGGTCAGAAAAGACGGCGATAACCGCTATATGAACAGGGTAGAACGGCACTGGAGGGACTTTGAGTATGACGGCAGGTATCTCCTCGGCAGTTATGACGAGGACGGAAAGGAAACGCACATCGCAATCGGTGCGGATTTTGATGCTGAGTACATCAGGCGGAGCATAGGCAATCCGAAAAATATACTGATTTCCAAGGATAATATCGAAAATAAGGAATACAGATTTATAATTTCCTTTGATGAAACCAAGGCAAAAGCAATAGAGCGCTTAGAGGATACATTAACAAGCCTCGGAGAATACATAAGCCGACAGAATGACAGATACGAAAATGTTATGCGGAAAATGCCCGTACTCCAAAGCCCGTATAAATCGCTGGACGATTTCTTTGTGCTTGCACCGCTTTACCACGAGTCCTGCAAGGTGCAGTCCCTTTCGGGTGCGGTCAGGGCGAAAACCGAGCATTACTGGATATGGGGCTGGGACGGAATGAGCTCAAGCTTTGCGTATTCCTATTGGGACGATATGGACTTTGTCGGCGACGCTCTGCAAATGTATATGGACACTGCCGACAAGGAAAAGGGCATCGGGCATTGGTTTGCCCGTGATATGTCGCATATTGAAACGAGTATGATAAGTGCACAGGGCTTTTATATCAGCTTTCTGTATCAATACTATTTAAACGGCAGGGACATTTCGCCCTATTACGACTTTGCAAAGAAGATTTTCAGACTTTTCAAAAGCGTGGAGGTTGGCAAGCTCGGACTTTGCGGCGGAAATTCGCTGATACCCGATTTCCGTGATACCATACTCGAAACGGGCAATGACATCAGTGCATTCAACAATTCAACCGCATACTGTGCGGTGCGTACAATGGAAAAGCTCGCCGAAAAAATGGGTGATGAAGCCACAAGGCAGGACGCCAAGGACTTCGCCGACAGAATGAGGGAAAATTACGTAAAGCTTCTTTATAATGAAGAAAAGGGCTTTTTTGTATCGTCTGTTGACTCAAAAACCTTTGAGCAGCGTGAGGTATATATGGCTCCCGAAATCAAATGGGATAATCTGTACTGCCGTGATTTGGTTGAGGAACACAAGAAGGAAATACTTAGATTTTTTGAGGAAAATTTCGTCTGCGAGTGCGGAATTTGTTTTGCACCCGTATGGGGCAGAGGCTATGATGCGGACGCAAACCAGATGCATTGCTACTGGCCTGCACACACCGAATGCTTTGCAAGACTCTGCAATCTCGAAAACAGAAAGGACCTTTTGGAAAAGGTAATCAGCTGGATAACCTGCTGGACGGAAATTCTGACCTGTCCCGAGGGAATCGACTGCTATGATAACATCAATATTCCGCACACCGACGGCTGGACGTCCTTAAACGGTGCGTGGCAGGCATATTCAATGCGTGCATGGTACGAGGCGGCGGTACACAGCATTGTCGGCATAGACTTTGCGGATAACGGAATGAATATTTATCCTTACGAGGGTGAGGAAATGAGCCTTTCAAATCTGCATTTTGCAGGCAGGACGTTTGATATCCATATCAAAGGCAGCGGCACAGCTGTCAAAAATGTGACTTTAAATTCAAAGGAATTGGGAAGTGTGACCAGTATAGCTATGAGTGCATTCTCGGACAAAAACACAATTGAGATAATAAGAGGCTAAACCGCAAAGACCATACAATAGTATGGTTTTTTGCGTATAATCGCAACATATGTTGATAAATTGTGCGAAAATTGTATTTATATGTTTAGACAAGCGGTAGAAAGAATGATAAAATGAGTATAGAATTGATATGATACTATCAACGGGAGGTAAGTAATATGAGAAAAAAGGTATTAAGTGCAATATTGTCGCTCGGAATGCTTTTTGGCAGTATTCCCTGTAATACGGTTTCTGCCGAAACAAGCGATATTACTGTGTTGCGGAATAAATTTGCGGCAATGGGCATTTCGGTTGAGGAGATGTTCAGCGGCAGCAGCATTACAAGGGGCAATTTTGCCGAATTGATGGTTGAGTTCATTAACGGGGTAACCGATGATTCAGGTGATTACACCAGATTTGTCGATGTGGATACAAATCACCCGTCAGCACCTGCAATAAATCTGCTCTATGAAAGGGGATTTATTTCGGGTGTCGGTTCATATACCTTTGAGCCTGACAGGAATATTACATATGCGGAGGCTTTGAGCGTGCTGGTCAATGCTCTCGGCTACAAGATTGTTGCCGATTATGCGGGCGGATATTTGTCGGGCGTGCTGAAGGCGGCAAATGACGCCGATTTGCTCGACGGTATCTCTGTGGACGTGACCGCCGAGGCAACCAAGGAGAATATTTACAAAATAATTGATAACGCACTTGAAGCTGAAATGATGATTGCCGAGTTCAAGGGCTCGGACTTTGAGATGTCGGACAGCGAAATGCTTGCACTTGAATATTATCACGAGCTTTACGTGGCGGAGGGCGTGGTCGAGTGTAATCAGTACAGCTCTTTGTCTGCACCCAACGAGGACGAGGATACAGACCTTCTGATAATTGACGAGGTGGAATATGTTGCCTCGGGCGATATGCAGAACTGGCTCGGCTATGAGGTAAAGTGCTATTACAGGGACGATGATTATACATATAACGCTGTATTCGTACAGCCTACAAACAGAAACGAAACAATGAGCGTAGACGGTGATGACGTGACCGAAATCAGCGAGGATACCTTAACCTATGAAAACGAAAACGGCAAGTCACGCAAAGCGTCGCTCGATGATGTCAAGCTGATATATAACGGCATTGCATACACAGGCTACGGACAGATGAGCCAAATTGACTTTACCGATACGCAAATTACTCTGCTCAGTAACGACAGCGATTCCGACTATGAAATCCTTTTCATCACAAAGTATGCGGATTTCTATGTAAGTAACCTCGACCTCAAAAACGAGATTGTATATGACAGAAAAAATAACACCAATATCAGCCTCGATTCGGAGGAATATTCCGTTCTGATTTACGGCGAGGACGGAGCGGCGATAAGCTTTGAAGAAATTGCGAAGGATACCGTTTTGTCGGTTGCGGCAAGTCCGAACACGTCGGGTGTGGTATTAAAGAAGGCTTACGTTGTAAATAAAACCGTCACAGGCACGGTTACAAGCTACGATGAGGAGCTTGGCTATCAAATTGGCAGTGAATATTACAAAAAATCCACGAGCTGTACGCTTGATTTGACACTGGGCGAAACGCTGACAGTATCTCTCGGCAAAACGGGTGCAATCGTTGCACGCACCGTCAACGAGAGCGAGCAGACCTTTGGTATTTACGACAGATATTTTATGCACGAGGACGACCCGAAGAAATTTGATTTGAAGCTTTTCACCGCAGACGGCGAATTTGTAAGGTATTTCGTTGAGGATAAGGTAAAGGTCGACGGCAAGAGCCTTAAAGTTACAGAAAGCCTTTTGAGCGGAACATTTTCAAGGGGTGACGCACTTCTTTTTGAGGTGGAGGACGGACAAATCAAGAAAATCAAAAAGGCGGTAAAGACAAACTCCGAGCCTGACGATTTTAAGCTTGTGATATCGGGAGAGAGGCTATCTGTCAGAGGAAATCTGCTTGCAGGTGTCGTTATGGGTGATACTAAGGAGATAAAAGTAATCAACCTTCCGACCACACTGACCAAGACTGACGAATGGTCGCTTTACAGAGTGGGTACGGATTTTGAGGACTTGAGATATGCGAAATATGAAATATACAATTTCGGTGAAACGGTAATACCCAGAGCAGACGTATTGATTGTGAAGGATATGGCACTTGCCGATTTGGACGATGAAGAATCAAAGCTCTTTGCTGTAAAGTCAATTGTTGAAACAATAGACGACGGTGCACCTGCCGTACAGCTGAAGCTTATCAATGAAGCAGGCGTTGAACAGGCATACTTCCTCAAGGATACGCTTGATACAGCCGAAGGCGATGGCTATAAATATATGGGTAATGAGGTTGAAATTACCAAGATAAATGGGGCGGAGCTTTCCGATATTGCCAAGGGCGATATTGTCAGAGTTGGCGTTGCAGGTGACGGACGTGTTGCCAAGATAGAGAAAATACTCGACTGCACCGACCGCAACGACAGTGCGTCACGTCTTCGTCCCCAAAAGGGCTTGCTTGATACCGCCCACTACTATCAAGACAGCGGCGGTAAATATATTGATATGGGAAGAATTGCTTACGGTACGGTCGGCGGTTATGAAAATAATGTAATGAAATTTACGACCAGTATATACCCGACCATTCCCGATTGGGCTAATAACACAAATGTTGACTACCGTGAAGAGCTTACACAGCTCAAGGTAGAAGGAAAGGTCATAGTCTATGACAGAGATGACCATACATCAAGAGCAATCACAAGAGATGAGATAAATAACTACATAGGCAAGGAATGTGTACTGCGTACTAATCAGCTGGTTACAGGAGAGGTGATTATATATGAATAAAAAGATAATATCTGCGATTTTATGTGTTGCCTCTGTTGCAGGCACTATTGTTCCCGTAAGTGCGGCGAAAAAGCAGGAGAATATGTTCGTAAACTGCGGCTTTGAAGAGCCTGTGGATATTGGCTGGTACTGCCGTCTGCTTCCCGACTATGCAAGAGTAACCGATAATCCGCACAGCGGAGAGTATTGTATGAAATCCATCAAGGACTACAACAACGAAATGCACTGTCAGGACTTTGCCTTAACTCCGGGCGAAACCTACGACCTGTCTTTTTGGGCAAGAGTAGAGGACGGATACAGCGATGTTAAGCTGACCTACGGTATAAGATATCCTTATGAGTTTATGGACACAAAGGTTGACGGAACGAATACCAAGAACTCTGTAATGGAGGAAACGGCAACCGTTACAAGCACGTGGACAGAGGTTAAAACAACCTTTACCTATGACGGCTATGACAAATACGGCAGAGAGCTTACGCCAGACCATACGGTGCAGTTCCATATGAGATGTATTGCGGCGGCGTCCCTGAAAACACCCGTTTATTATGACGATTTCAGGCTTATTCCTCACGGCGATGTTGAGCCGAACACCGAAAGATGGCCCGAGGAATATTCGTGGGACGAAGACCCCTTACCCGAGGCAAAGGAGCTTGCCGACAAGAAATTCGGCGATATTTCGTCAAGCTGGGCGGAAAGCTCAATTAAGGTTTTATCGGGCGAGGATATTATAAACGGCACAAGTGCCACGACCTACGAGCCTGAAAAGAACGTAACAAGAGCGGAGTTTATAACACTGCTGGTTAATATGCTGAAAATTAAGAGAAACGGCACCGACAGCGGCTATTCCGACGTTTCACCGAATGAATGGTACGCAAATGTTGTCACTATTGCCAAAAATCTCGGCATTATTCCGCAAAAGCTTACCGTGGGTAATAAATTCCTCCCTGACCAAGCCATTACAAGGGGCGAGGTCTGCGGTATCATTGAAGCATATTCAAAAATAATCAATGCACAAAATCAGAATAAGAATACCGCCTTTGCCGACGAAGGTTCGTTCGGAAAATGGAAGAATGAGATTAAAACGGCGGCGTCCTACGGCGTAATCAGCGGTTATCCCGACGCTACCTTCCGTGCGGATAAAACCATAACAAGAGCGGAAATTGCACAGGTTATTATGAATATCGTCGAGCTTGACGGCAGAAGGTATTTCTATGTTGACCAGAATAGCGGAAATGACGATAACGACGGTACAAAAACCGCTCCCTTTAAGACGATTGAGCGTGCCAAAAAGGCTGTCAGAGAGAATAACTCAAATATGATGGGTAACATCTATGTATTCCTCAAGGCAGGCACGCACGTTCTCGATAAGACATTGAAGCTTGATGCGGGAGATTCGGGAACAAACGGCTTTAATGTAATTTACACAAGCTACGGCGATGGAACAGCAACGCTTTCAGGCTCGGAGTCCAAGGTTCTCGACTGGAGCCTGTATGATGAGGAAAAGGGTATCTACCGTGCACAGGTGGGTGCGGTAAACACACGCTCTATGTATGTAAACGGCATAAGAGCGGTGCGTGCAAAGAGCAGCGGAGCACTTGAAAGATACACCGTCAACCTAAACAGCGAATATCAGGCAATGACAACGAGCAAATGGCTTCTTGATTTGACAAATATTGAGGACGCAGAGCTTGTTCATAACGGTACATATTACACAAACCACAGAATTTTCGTCGGCGCACTCAAGGAGGACGGCGACTATGTGAGAATTAAGTTTAACGACAAGTTCCCCAACTCGGGCAGATATTCAAATATTTATCTGAACTTGAATCTCTGGATAGAAAATGCCTACGAGCTTATTGACGAGGAGGGTGAATGGTACATAAAC
>JAFULX010000230.1 GCA_017483065.1 Clostridia bacterium
ATATCAGCTCAATCAATGATGTACACGATAGCGAGCATTTCGGCACAGGTTCAAATGCGTTCTTCTACACAGGCTACGGACGTGTATCTATGCTCGTTGTTTATAAGTAAGGGAGTTTGATGATATTATGAAAAAAATATTCAAAGCATTTATTTCGCTGACAATGGTGCTTTCTATGTCGCTTGAGGCTTCGGCGGGAATAACCATTTACAATGAGCTTGGAACAATAGAGGAAATGAGTGTTGAGCTTTGCGATTTGTCTGTTGCAAAGTCAATGTCAAAAGATGATGCCAAGTTTGTTATCCACTCATATATTGAGTCGGGCGGAGTGACAAACTATGATGTCACATACGAAATTGACGGTGTTGTACACAACGCTGGAACTCTTACCGCAAAACCGTATGAGCATCAAAGCACGAAATTTTCATTCGGTGATATTGATAACGGTATTTATTACGTTACAATCAATGTTAAGGACGGCTCGAGAGTAGCTGCAACCTTATCGGAAAGACTTGTTATAATGGACGGCTATGAGCATCAGTTTATGGACGAGCTTTCAACCTACGGTATGAATGTCCATCTTAATCAGTCGCAGTCAAGGGACTATGACCCGATTGAGATTGACAGACTTCAGTTTGCGGGAACAAAGAAAATTCGTGAGGCGGTTGAATGGCGTCACGTTGAAAAAACAAGAGGAACATATGATTTCAAGTCAAACACTACATCTGCAACTTCAACACGTATAGGACACGATGCGTTTTACAATGTTTTGCAGGATCACGGCATAGACCATTACAGAATTCTTGGCTACGGAAATCCGAATTATCTGCATTTTCCCGGTGATGACCCTGATGATATTCTTGGCGGTTGGAATGAAAGAGGACTTGTATGGTGGGGAGGCGGCTTTATGCCAAACGTCCCCGACGGACTTGTAGGCTGGAAGAACTATGTTAAGGAGTCTGTTGCACATTGGGGCTCGGATAATGACTATGAGATTTTCAACGAAACATTCCTTGCAAAAGCGTTTCCTGAGAATGTAGGTAACGCAAATGCTAATAACAACCTTATAAAATTTTCTACGATGGGTAAAATCGAAACAGGTGTAGAGGGCTATAATGCAGATATCAACTGCTTTTCAATCGGTCAGTCGGTGCATTGGCAGCTTACAGAAGGTTTAAAACAGGGTATCTACCCTTATATAAATACTGCTGCTACCCATACATATGTACATCCATCAGACCCTGACAGAAATGACTCCTTTCGCAGAGAAATTGAACAGGTAAGACAGGATTTTGTTGACCTCGGCGGCTGGAAGGATATAAATCTTTCGGAGTTCGGCTGGTGCTTCAGAGAGGACGGAGAGTTAGCATATCCGATGGTTTCAGATGAATTTGCAGCACTTTGCCTTGTTAAGAATTTCATTCTTGCAGATGATGTCAATGTGGGCGAGAAATATTATTATGCTTATGCAAAATACAGACTTAAAGATGAAGAGCTTCAAAAGCTTAAGGACGGAACAGTAGTTGACAGCGAGCAGCAGTTTGGTCTGTTCGACGTATTCTACAATCCTCAAAAGCCGTACCTTACTTATACAGAGCTTAACCGCAGACTCGGCGGTGCTGTTTACCTCGGTGAGGTTTCGCTCGGTATCGGCGACGGAGAACGTGCATTCCTTTATACAAAAGACGGCGAGCCGCTGCTCGTTATTTGGTACTATGACGGCAATGACGGTACAGCAAGCTATTCCTTTAATGAAGATGTTGAAGTCTATGATATCTACGGAAACGACGTCTATAAGGGCAACGGAGCATTTGAGGTTAGTAACAGTCCGCTGTATGTTTACGGCTTATCCGATGAATGGTTCAAAAAGTGTGCAGTTGAAAACCTGAAGGATTTAAACAAATCCTATATTGCAAATTCTGCGTCGGAATTTGACAGCACGTTTTCAAAAGAAATCGGTAATATAATGAACAATACGGCAAGTTATGTTGAAGCAGACACAACCGACGATACCGTACTTTCGGCTATCAAAACCTATGCAGAGCTTGGCGATACCATTATTGCAAAAGCAGCTAAGGGTGAGGTGACACAGCTTGTTGCGTCAAAGACCTTGTTCAGGCTTTACGAGATTATGTGTATGCTTGACAATATGTATATCGCACTTTATGACGGTGAAATGCCTGCGGCTGTTGAAAGCGATATTGCACCTCTTACCGAAAAGGTCAACAAGCTTTACCGTAACGATAAGCGTCTTATGCAATACACAGATGAGATGTACCGTCACGCAAAGCGATTTGTTGATAATGCAAACACGGTATTCGGACTTGAGAACAATCCGCAGAAGGCAGGCGTTATTAAGGCATATGACCTTATGGCAGGCATTGTGATAAGATGGGCTGACGAATTCTCTGACTTTGAAGATGTTATCCGTTACGGCGTATTCACACAAATCCCGTATGCCGATACAGTAACAACATCAGGCTTCACGACAAAAATCAATATGTCGGTATTCAACTATGAAAATAACGATATAAATGCATATGTACTGCTAAAGGACGGGGACGGCAATGTAGTTGCACAAACCGACACAGCTCTTATCAAGGCAGGTGAGTATATCACCGTTCCTGTTTCCTTTGTTATTGATAAGGAGGCAGGCGTTGATTCATATTACTATACCACAGAGGTTTATGACGAAAGCGGAGAATATATCAGCAGCACCGTTTTAGGTTTCTCGGTAGGAGATAATATGGGTGTTACTATGAAGCCTCTTTCAACCACTCCCGACGAAACCACAAATCTGACCTTTGCAATTAAAAATATGTCAGGTGATGAACTGGATTTAAAGCTGAATGTAAAATCAACAGACGATATAACCTTTGGTCAGTCATCGGTTAATTTCCACGTTGATGCAAATGCTGAAACAGAGGTAAATGTGCCTATTGTATCAATGAAAGATACCGCATATCATTTCTACACAGCTGATTATAGTGTACAAACCGCAGCAGGCGAGGAAATATATTCGGGTGTATATCCTATCAGCTTTACAAATATTGTTAAGGCTAAGGATAAAATTGACGTTGCTAATTATGACGGAACTTTAGACGGTTGGGAGGACGCATATCCCATCTATATCAATCCCCCGAAAACAAGCGATAATGCTTCTTCTTGGCAGGGAGCAAACCTTGCTGCAAGAATTATGTACAAGTGGGACGAGGATAATCTGTATATTCTTGCAGACGCATACGATAACAGGCTTTACAATGCTCTTTCAAGGTCTGATATGTGGAACGGCGATTGTATTCAGATGACATTTGACGTAAATAACAATAAGACGACCGCTTACGATGCCACAGATATTGAGCTTGGTTTTGCAGCAACTACGCTCGGTAATGCCGTGCACGTATGGCAGTCACCGACGGCATATTCAGGCTCGGAGACGCCTGAGTGGCTTCAGATTATAAGAAATGATGATTTGAACCTCACAAGATATGTAGCAGCAATACCGAAAAACGTCCTTCAAGGAATTAACTTTACAGCAGGCTCAAAATTCGGATATAATGTCGGCTTTAACGAGGCAGACACGCTTTACCGTGATACGTGGTATCAGCTTACAAACGGTACAATTGACTCAAAGAATCCGAGTCATTATGAAACCTTTACTTTTGTTGACTCAACGAATAAGGAGCTTTTGCCGAGTCTTGCAGAGAGTATTTTCGCAGACAAGCTTGAAAATGTTGCAGTGAAGCTGAATCCCTTTACAGATGTTTACGGACATTGGGCAGAAAACCAGATTACAAGCCTTTATGGAATCGGAGTAATCAACGGAATGACGGAGGATAAGTTTGTACCGTCAGGAACGCTGACAAGAGCGGAATTTATGCAGATGGCAGCACTTGTATCGGGTAAAACCACAGGAGAATCGTACAGCATTTATGACGATGTCGCTGCAGACGATTGGTATGCCGAGGCGATTCAAATTCTTTACGAGAATGATATAATTCCCGCAGATATGATTTCGGATAACAATATCTGCCCGAACAAGGAAATCACAAGAGAAGAGGCTGCTGTTATTGCATCAAATGTTTATAAGGCAGTAAAGAGTAAAACGGTTAAAACAGGAACTCTTGAAAAAGCTCCCGATGCCGATGCTGTATCCGAATGGGCAATAGAAGCCGTTGACAAGGCGATGACACTTGGTATAATTGTCGGTGATGAAAACGGTTATGTCAATCCGACTAACCTGCTTACCAGAGCAGAAGGTGCTGCGATTGTATTCAAATTGAACGGAGTATTACAATGATTAAAAAAGTCTTTAGTTATTTGCTAATATTATCAATAATGACAGGTCTGATACCTGCCGCATTTGCGGCAGGCTCATACCGCAGTGAGGCAAATACAGATTATATATTCTCAATAAGCGGTGAAACTGAAACATACACTATGCTTGGCGGTGATGCTGAAAACGGTTTTTATGTTTTGGCTAATGACTATTACGGCACATATGCCCACGGCGGTGTCGAATTTGATTTTACAAATGAAAGCAGTATTGCTTACTGGCTGAATAACGGCTTTCTAAGCTCTGACAACACTCTTTCGGCAAATATTACAAAATATATTGACACAGAGCATCAATGGGACGAGGGTATAGGCGGCATAAGCCTTTTATCCTCAACCGAGCTTGACAGCTATGCTGATATTATCGGCTGTTCGGCAGAGTTCAATGATACGCCTGCTGTTACTGATGTCTATTGGTGGCTTAGGGATAATTCAGGCAGCGTTTCAAGACCGTATATATGTGCCGCAGGAGATACACCGTCCGTTAAAACGGTAGCCGCTGCGTCGTTGAGGCTTGTTCGTCCCGTATTTTATCTGAAAGCAGAGTTTTTTGAAAACGTAAAGCTTGATGTATTTCGGACGGGCAAGGCGGTAAAGTCCGCAATTGCAGATACAGATAAATCAAATGTACTGTATTCTTTGCTTGAAAAGGAAATTTTATCTGATACCCAGTCAAGCTATGTTATTTCAATGAAGGCAAATATTATGCCTGACGGATACATTCTGACAGAGCCGTACTTTGATGTTACTGTAACCGCTGATGTCGGTATAAAGGACGGCTATTATGTTACCGTAACAGCAGACGGAATGAGTAAGGTCAGAAAAAATATCAATTTTAATAACTCAAATGTTCAGAAAATTAAGGTTTATCTTCCCGTTTTCAACGCTGAAACAACCTATACAGTAAAGCTGTATTATGATAATATATTACTTGGAACATACAGCGAGGAAATCCTCGCAATGACTGACATTGCAAACGACGGCTATATTACACAGGGGTTTGTAACGCATTATAGTGATTCTAATTATGATGTTGATGAAACTATTGAGCTGCTTGATGCTGTCGGTGCAACCGTTATACGTGACCACCCGCTATGGTCTACTGTTGAAAGTAACGAGAACGGCGGAGCTGGGAAGTACGTATGGTCCGATAATTTCAAAAAGTATGTAAAGGGACTTGACGAAAAGGGTATAGAAATGCTCTATATTCTTTGCGATAACAACGAGCTGTACGGTGATTCGTGGAACGATATATTTGACACACCCGAAGAGGTCAACGGTTTTGTCGCATATGCCGTAGAAACCGCAAAGCAGTTTCCGACCATAAAACGATTTGAAATTCTGAACGAAGAAAACGATAAGCATACAGTAGAGCAGTATGTTGCACTCATCAACGCAACGGGAAAAGCATTGAAGGCTTACGACCCGTCAATCCGAGTTTCAGCTGGTGCAAATTATACAGGTGAGCCGACGGAGAACGGAACGGGTGTGTATGGGAAGGATTTCCTCGCACAGATGGTCGATACCGAAACATATCAGTATATAGACGGTATATCGCATCACTTATACCATATTTATTACACAGGCGATTCTCAGCTGTTTATTGATGAAACAAACTATGTTCGTGAGTGTGTAAGAGATTTCGGCGGTTGGCTTGATGTAGAGCTTACCGAAACGGGATTCTCTCCCGCTGATGAAGAAATGCCGAACTGGGGACTTAGCGATGAGCTTCAGGCGGCTGAAATGATTAAAAGAAGTGTTATTAACGACAGCCTTAATATGTCCTTTGTAACGAATTATGTTTTGAAGGATAAGGCTGCAACAACAATTGAGCAGTTCCATTTCGTCGATAATAACGACACGCCGCTGCCTGCATATTACGCAATGAAGAATTTTTACGACGTAACCAAATATGCAGAGTTTATGGGCGAAATAGAGGTTTGTGACAGGGTACGAGGCTATTGGTACAGAGATAACGGAAAGAATACCGTAGTAATGTGGCAAAAGCCTGATGCGGCAAGCGGTAACCAAAGTCCTAAAAAGGAAAATGCGACAGTTGCCAAGGTTACATATAATCCGAACGAACATGATATCAGGGTTTATGATACTGTCGGTGATGAAATTTCTTTTGACGGTACAATCACGCTTGACGCACCAAAATATGTTGTTGGTATATCCGAGGATACCCTGAAAGCTGCATATGCTGAAAAAGCACTTGAACGGCTTAGCTTTTACAGTAATTATCTTGATGATGATACCATTAACTCCTATTGCGAGGAATATGCCGCTTTGTGTTCAAATCCTACTACTGAAGGCGTCACAGCACTTCTGGATAAGCTTTATACATACGGCTTAACTATGATTGAAAATAATACTGCGGAAGATGTGGTGTTAAGTGCAAGACTTTCAGATTTAAACGACATCTGCGACGAGGTCAGCAAGCTCATAACCCTTTGCAGCGATGCGGCAGATAATGATATTACCGTAACAAGGTCTGTATATGAAAGCTTTGAAAGAATTATAAATGATATTGACAGCACAGAGGTTTTATACAAGAACAAGCCCTATGCGGAAGGCCGTGAAATTCTGAACGATGTTCTCGAATTTAAAGGACAGACAGTATTTGAACCGACCTCGACCGATTATGCCGCTGTTGATATTGAGGGAAATATCGAGATTTCAGGCACTTGCGAGCCTCGCGAATTTGTTTCTGCAAAGCTTGAAAAGGACGGAAACACTGCGTTTGCAAGCTATCAGATGAGTGATGAAAATGGTAAATACTCATTTAATACATCGCTTGCAGACTGCGGAGATTATACTCTGACAGTATATGACGGAGAAGCTCACACTGAAATTCTGTCATACAGCAAGGCTTCTGTTTCTGATGAGCAAAAGCTGATTTCTGCAAAAAATATTCAGGCAAGAGGCTTGCTTAACTGGGCGGAGGCACTAATGGATACAAGCCTTAAAAATTCGGACTATCTGTATCTTGAAAATGTTGATTTTAATGTTGCAGACAATAAAATTGACTTCAAATTCACATACGATTATGACGGACGTTATGAAGATGCCCCCGTTATCCTTGCCGCATCGTATGTTGACGGCGTGCTTGCAGGCTGTGAAATTATGAACACCGCAGACGGCGAAAATAATTTCAAAGCAACGATAGACTGCGGAAGTGATGCGGAAATTAAGGTGATGTTGTTTGAGGATATGAAAACCGTTAAGCCTTTAAAGAGAAATTATCTGCTTACATACTGATATGCACGTGACTAAGTGAGACGGGAAGAGAGGAATGAATGTATAATGGAAAATAAAACAACAAACATTGCTGCTAAAGCAAAAACAACACGGCTGCATAGCATCAAAAAGAATGTATTCGGGTGGATTTTGTTTGCCCCGTTTGCACTTTTGCTGTATTTCTTTATACTGCGTCCGCAGGTTATAGGAATTATTTACTCTTTATTTGACCTCGTAGGCTTTACCCCTACAAGCTTTGTCGGGTTTGATAATTATGTAAATGTATTTACAAATTCCGATTTTCTTAAAATCCTCACTAACACACTAAAGTATGTGTTCTGGAGCTTGCTTATCGGATATCCGCTGCCTGTAATAATGGCGATTATGCTTAATGAGATTGTAAGAGGTCAGTCCTTCTTCAGAGTAAGTGTCTATATCCCGACGATTGTTCCTACAATTGCGGCGTCACTCATCTGGTTCTTTATGTATTATCCCGATCAGGCAGGTCTGTTGAATGCGTTTTTATCTCTCTTCGGAGTTGAACCCTTCACCTGGCTGCAAAACGAAAATTACACAATCCTTCTGATTGTAATTTCCTGTACGTGGAAGGGGGCAGGCGGTACAACAATACTGTTCCTTGCATCACTTACAAGCATCAATCAGGAGCTTTATGAAGCGGCAATTGTTGACGGAGCAGGTTTTCTTGCAAGAGTGAAAAATATTACCTTACCGCAGATATCTTCTATGCTTGTACTTGGATTTGTACAGCAGGTTATATCTGTGTTCCAGATAATTGAGCAGCCTATGACAATGACGGGAGGCGGACCTGACGGTGCTTCTATGTCGATGGCATATTGGGCGTATAAGGAAGGCTTTGAAGGCTTCAGAATAGGTAACTCGCTCGCTATCAGTACGATTACCTTTACCATTCTGATATTGATGACCTTGTTCTACTTCAAGCTCAACAAGAAGCTCGAGGAAAATGTATAATACAGCAGGAAGGAGTGAATTATATTGGCAAAGTATGAAAAAAAGGTCGGAATTATTTCCGCCGTTGAATTGAAGAAACCTAAGTATAAAGCAATATATTGGTCAATGTACGCATTTTTGATTTTGTGCGTATTCGTAAATCTGTTTCCGACAATATGGATTATGCTTTCGGGATTTAAAGAGGTAAAGGAAATATACAGCGTTCCGCCCACACTATTTCCGAGCGAGATGAGCTTTTCCAAGCTGTTTGAGGTATGGAGTCAGCTCAAGCTTGGCAGAAACTATCTAAATTCGCTGTTCATTGTACTCGGTGACGTTGCATTTGCGATTGTTGTAAATGCACTTGGCGGATATGTTATATCTAAAATAAAGCCAAAGGGAACACAGCTTGTTTTTGCGATTGTTGTATGGACAATGCTGATGCCGAGTGCAGGAAGAACTGTTCCTATCTATATGCAGATTGTTGATTTTCCGCTCATTCACGTTAATATGACAAATACATATCTGCCTATGTGGCTGATGGCAGGTGCGAATTGCTTTAATCTGCTGATGTTTAAAAACTTCTTTGACTCAATTTCTATATCCCTTGTTGAGGCTGCAAAGATTGACGGAGCAACAGATATAGGAGTATTCTGGAAAATTCTTCTGCCGCTTTCAGTACCGATTATTACATATGTCGGCATCAATGCGGCACAGGGTGCATGGGGAGCATTCTTCTGGCCCAATATAGTTATTGAGGATCAGAATATGATTCCTATGGCAACCAAACTATATAAAATGAAATCGGAGGCATATACTCTCGATAAACAATTCCTTGCGTTGATATTCTCTATCATACCGTCCCTGCTTGTCTTTATGATATTCCAAAAGCAGATTATGGGCGGCATCAATGTCGGCGGAGTAAAAGGTTAATAAATTTTATATGCGTCTGTCCGTTTTTGGGCAGACGCATAATTGGGTTTTATAAAAGAGTTTATAATGCAGCGTTGATGAGAAAAATTTCCTTGAAAATTTCCCGCTATATGATATAATAAATATAGCAAAGAATATACTTACAACGCATTACTGGGAGGAATATTTATTATGAACAAAAACTATATAGGACATCATATACAGCTTTACGGAGTCGAAGACGTTAAACTGTGCACAGGTAAGGGCGACGGAATGCGTATGCTGAATGTACGCAACGGAAAAGGTCTTGAATTTACAGTTTCCGTTGACCGTGCCGCCGATATTACAAGAGCATCTCTTAAGGGTGATAATTTTGCATATATTGCACCGTGCGGTTATGTGTCGCCAAAGTATTACGATAACAAAGGCTCTGGCTTTTTAAAGTCCTTCACTGCGGGCTTTATGACAACCTGCGGTCTTACGGCAGTAGGCTCACCCTGTACCGATAACGGTGAAGAACTGCCTTTGCACGGCAATATTTCACATACACCTTGTGAAAATATTGGATATTGGATTGATGATGAAAATATTCATATTAAGGCTATTGTGCGTGATGCGTCATTGTTTTCCCATCAACTGATTTTAGAGCGTGAATACATATGCTCACTTTCGGAAAATAAGCTGACGCTGATTGATAATATCAAAAACATCGGTTCAACAGAAACACCGCTTGAGGTGTTGTATCATTGCAATATGGGATATCCTCTTTTGAGCGAAAAAGCGATAGTAACTGTACCTGCAAAATCTGTTACACCGAGAAATGAACACGCAGCCTCTGATGTGGCAAACTGTCTTGTTATGGAAAAGCCGCAAAAGGGCTATGAAGAAATGTGCTACTATTACGAGCTGAACGGTACACAGACCGTTTCTATCTTTAATCCTGATATCAGCAAGGGGCTTAAAATGACAATAGATACCGCACAGCTTCCGTGCTTTACAGAATGGAAGATGATGGGTGAGAAGGAATATGTTTTAGGGTTGGAGCCTGGTAACTGCTATCCCGACGGACGTGATGTAATGCGTGAAAAAGGTATCCTTGAATTTTTGAAACCCAATGAGGTTAAGACTCATAAGATTGTATTTGAATTTACAGAGGGCGAATGAGTATAATGCAAATTAACATAAACGAAAATAATATAAATATGCTTTTTGAGGTGTCCGAGGACGGTCAATTGTATTTGCTGAATTTTTCGGATAAAGAGCTGTTTGGCGAAATTACCGAAAAGCAGAAAAAATATTTTTCACCCTGCGAAATTCATATAACAGGAAAAAATCAGGACGACCACCACGGTGCAAAGCATACCGTCACAAGCGGCTCAAGAAGTCTTAAATATATAAGCCATTCTACAAAGACGAATAAATTCGGCTTAAAATTGGAAATTCTTCTCTCTGACAATGAAATAGAGGCTATTCTGCACTATCAGCTTTTTGACGGTATTTCTGCCGTAAGATGCTGGACAACTGTCAAAAATATATCGGATAAAGCCGTAGGGCTTGAGTACGTTTCTTCCTTTTCCTTTGTCGGAATAGACAGAGGTGAGGGCAGAGCTAATGATAAGCTTGATATTTACGTACCGTCCAATTCTTGGGTAAGAGAGGTTGTATGGAATAAGTACACCTTGTCCGAACTCGGATTTGAGAAGAATACACCCTTTTCAACCAAACGTATAAATATTTCAAACACAGGCACGTGGTCATCAAAGGAATATTTACCGATGGGGTGTACAGTAAACAGAAGCACATCAACAGCTCTTATGTGGCAGATTGAGAATAACGGCTCCTGGCAGTGGGAAATCAGCGATATTGCGGATACTCTTTATCTGAAACTCAGCGGTCCTGATGAAAGGGAAAATCATTGGTACAAAAGCTTAGAGCCAAATGAAAGCTTTGAAAGCGTCAAAGCCGCAGTAGCAATTGGCACTGATTTTGATACGGCTCTGTCGGAGCTAACCTTGTACAGAAGAAAAATCGTTCGCAAAAACAAAGCAGATGCAGGACTTCCCGTAATCTTCAATGACTATATGAATTGTCTTTGGGCAGACCCGACTACTGAGAAAATGCTGCCTGTAATAGATATTGCAAAGGAGCTGGGTGCAGAGTACTACTGTATGGACGCAGGTTGGTATGCTGACGGTACCTGGTGGGAAACGGTCGGCGAATGGCAGCCGTGTGAATGGCGTTTTAAGAACGGAATTTGCGAAGTGTTCGATTACATAAGGTCTAAGGGTATGATTGCCGGAATTTGGCTTGAAATCGAGGTTATGGGCATTAACTGTCCTATTTTGAGTGATTTTGATGAAGATTGCTTCTTTGTTAGGCACGGTGAGCGTGTAATTGACCACGGCAGATATCAGCTTGATTTCAGAAATCCTAAGGTCAGGGAGTATGCCACATCTGTTATAGACAGATTGGTAGGTGATTACGGTATTGGCTATATCAAGATGGATTACAATATTGACGGCGGAATAGGTACTGAAATTGACAGCGATAGCTTTGGGGACGGCCTTTTAGGGCATTGCAGAGCCTATCGGGATTGGGTTGAGATGATAATGAATAAATATCCCGAGCTGATTATAGAGAGCTGTTCAAGCGGCGGTATGAGAATGGATTATTCTATGCTTTCTTTGCATCCGATACAATCTATATCCGATCAGGAGGATTATCTTAATAACGGACACATCGCCGCAGCAGCTGCTACTGCCGTATTGCCTGAGCAGGCTGCAATCTGGTCCTATCCTCTTAGTGAAAATGATGAGAATGCAGTAGCGTTAAATATGATAAATTCTATGCTGCTCAGAATGCACTTGAGCGGTGATGTGACAAATCTTTCTCCCGATAAGCTTGATATTATGAAGGAGGGAGTCCGCTGCTATAAAAATATCAGAACAGACATTCCTTCTTTTATTCCATTCTATCCGCTTGGAATCCCGCAATATTCCGACAAATGGCAGGCAGCAGGTTATCAGAATGACGAAAAAATATATTTTGCAATTTGGAGATATGATGACGAATGTGCTGAACTAACTATACCAGTCACAGCAGCTTCGGCGGAAATAATATATCCGTCAAAATGTTCGGCAACAGCTGTACTTTGCAATAACACGCTAAAGGTATCAATAGGAGAAAAAAATTCAGCAATCATTGTAAAACTTAATAAATAGCATAAAAACGGAGCTTCCTATTGAAGCTCCGTTCCTC
>JAFULX010000231.1 GCA_017483065.1 Clostridia bacterium
ATAGCACTTCCGGCAAATCTGTACTGCCATGGTTTTCTGCCGAATTCTATATATTCATAATGAGGTGCATCAGGATTTCCAAAACCTGCAGGTTTATAATATTTGTCTTCCGGGTCAAATTCAACTGTTTCCATACCGAATCTACCCTTCATATTTTTTAGCACTTTTCCATATGGAGATACAACCATACTTGCTCCACATATTTCAGAGTTTTCATCAAAACTTACCGACGAACGAATTACATAAGCATTTGTGTTGTATGCCAAAAATCTACACATAGTTTCTATTGCATCATGGCTATCGCTCCTCTGTAAGGAACATCCTACAATAATATCTACATTTTGTCTTGCAATATTTGCAAATGCCTCATAGAAATAAAAATCATAGCAAGTCAAAAATCCGTATCTTAGTCCGTCAATCTCAATCACATAAGGCTCTGAAAATTCAAAAGTATAACCAGAATCAAGTTCTAATGTATTAAGTTCAAGCGGAGGCAAGTGCTTTTTAAAATATTTTCCTATAAGTTCACCTTTTTGATTATACACATAAGTTGTATTTCTGTAATTATCATTAATTTCATATAAAGCATTAACAAAAACAATTGCATTACACCTTTTTGCGGTTTCAACGCACTTATCCAAAAGGATATTTATGTATTTTTTGTGATAAAAAATCGTTTCTTCCTTTGTGCCAGTTGCACACGGTACATCACTATATTCAGGCAACACAATTATATCAATTGATTCATCACATTTATTGAGCATTTGTATTTTATAATCAAAATACTCCTCAGAATATGATACATCTCTTGAATATGGTGGTTGAATTATACATGCTTTCATTTTACATTTCTCCTTTTCAACAAATTTCGACACACATACTATGATTTTGTCAAGTTAGTGATAAAAGATTATTTTTTAAATTTATTTATCCAATCTAATAATTTGTCATATTTCATTTTTCCCGAAGCAACAGACAGACCAAAGTCAACAACAATGAGTTTTCTTTGCAAACTCATTATATCACTATAATCCCTTATTGTCAATTTTGCATTTTTCTGTACTGTTTTTAGGACAGTTTGTGTATTATAATTTAAGCAAAAGGAGATGATAAATATGTACAAACAAGAAAATACTGCCTCTAACGTGCGTTCGGAACACAGCTTTAAACCGCCATTGTTGCAAAGCACATATGTACACCTGTTTGCGAAGAATGACAGTGCGGATAACAGTATGCGTATTGATGCCGACCGCTATGATTTTTTTGCTGTAATTATGAGTTTTATCATCAGTGATTATACAATTTTTGATGACACCTGCATATTCTTCGATGAGTGGGAACGCTTTCTCTCCCTTTGCGAAAGTTATCTTTCCTGTCAAAGCTATGCCGAACTGTTGGACTTGACAGACAGCAGTGGTAATATTATGCTTAAATATTGGATAAGAATGAACGGCTACTGTTTCTGGGACTGTATTGACGATTACAGACTGATTCTTTCAGGTCTGCGGACTTGGACGCAGGAAAGCGTACGAAAAGAATGTGTAACAATAAACGGAATATAAACAACAGAGAGTGTTGCGTAAATCAACACTCTCTTAATTAGCTGTTAAATTTAGCTGCAGAATAAACAAAACTAAGTATAATTCTTATGCTTACAATGTTCTAAATGCTTTAATCCACTCTCTCTTAATAAGCTCGTGACCCGCTTTTGTCGGGTGAACTCCGTCCCTGAGCCAGAAATTTGCAGATGCAGATTTTTCAGCCTCGTCAAATTTATCCTGTAATGTCACAAAAGTCAACCCGTATTTTTCTGCGATAAGTCGTGCCTTTTCTGCTCTTTTTTCCGTTTCGCTCCTGAACGTATCCCATTCTTGCTCGGTTGCAGTGCCCTTGAGTACAAACGGTTCAAAAATCATAATCTTAATATTCGGCAGTGCCTCCTTGACTTCCTCAATAAGCATAGAATAAATTTTGAAATATTTCTCTGCGTCTACGCCGTTTTGATGACTAATATCGTGCCATACATCGTTTACACCAATCAGAATACTCATATAATCGGGTGCAAGGTTAATTATATCAGACTTAATTCTTGCATAAACGTCAACCACTCTGTTGCCGCTAATACCTCGGTTAAGAAAGCTGTATTCGTTGGGATTTTCAAAATCAAGCTGTCCACCGACAAAAAGCGGATATCCTGTACCAAGACTTTCATCATTGTCTCGGATACGTCCCGCATCGGTTATTGAGTCACCCTGAAATAAAATTTTCTTCATATGTATTTGCTCCTCTGATAATTAATTTTTGCGTATAGATAGTATAACTTACTTATTTAAAATACCTGCCCATTTCGGGCAGGTATTCCAATTTACTGATTATTCAGCGTCAGAAGTCTCTTCCTCAACAGGATTTTCTGCGATATACTTTTCGATATCAACAGGAGCGTCCTCAACATCGGCAGCCGCCTCTTCAACAGCTACGGGAGAGTCTTCCTTCTTCTCTTCAACGGGAGGTGCAATCAATGCTCTGATTGAAAGGCTGATTTTGTTAGCGTCCCAATCAATAGCAGTAATCTTTGCCTCTACCTCATCACCGATTGTAAGCACGTCCTCAGGCTTGCCGATTCTGCGGTCAGCAATCTGTGAAATGTGGATAAGACCGTCAACGTTGGGCATAAGCTCGCAGAATGCACCGAACGGCATAATTCTTACAACCTTACACTTAACAACGTCATCAACATTGTACTTAGCTTTAGCGATAACCCAAGGATTATCCTCAGCCTTCTTATATCCGAGAGAGATTTTCTTGGTTTCGGGGTTAAGGTCCTTGATGTAAACTGTTACAACATCGCCCTCCTTAACAACCTCTGAAGGATGCTTAATCTTATTCCATGAAAGCTCAGAAATGTGAACAAGACCATCCACACCGCCAAGGTCAACAAACGCACCAAAGCTTGTAAGTGACTTAACAGCACCTGTGTACTCCTTGCCTACCTCTGCTGCTGACCAGAATGCGTCTTCAACAGCCTTTCTTTCCTCCTCAAGAACAGAACGAACAGAGCCTAC